>CALKMO010000221.1 GCA_937991785.1 uncultured bacterium
CACTTGGTTCCGGCCAGCGCCGCCTCGAGTCCCCCACGGCGCGCCCCCATGTCGTAGTAATCCATGGCCTTGGTGATATAAAGGTAGGAGTTGGCATCGAACCTTTCCACAAAGGTCTTGCCCTGGTAATCAAGGTAGCTCTCCACTTGGAACTCCCTATCAAGTGAAAATCCCAGCCGGTCGCGGTCCTGGAGCGCGCGCCCGAACTTCCGCCTCATGGCGGCGTCGGAAAGGTAGGTGATGTGGCCTATCATGCGAGCGATGGCGAGTCCGCGTGCAGGTCCCGGCCCGCCGTAGTAGTCCCCGCCCTTCCACTCGGGGTCGCTGGTGATGGCGTTTCTGCCGACGGCGTTGAAGGCGATCCCTTGCGCCGAGAGGCGGGCCGAAGAGGCTATTACCATGACCGAATCCATCATGTCGGGCCATGCCGCCGCCCACTCCAGGGCCTGTTGTCCGCCGAGCGAACCGCCGGCGACGGCAACCATGCGATTAATGCCCAGGCGGTCGAGCAGCCTCTTCTGAAGCCGCACCATGTCCTCGACCGTGATCACCGGGAACGAAATGCCGTAGGGCTTCCCGGTCGCCGGGTTTATGCTCGAAGGCCCCGTCGTGCCATAGCAGCTGCCGAGGAAGTTGCTGCACAGTACGAAGTAGCGGTCGGTATCGAATGCCTTGCCGGGGCCTATCATGGAGTCCCACCAGCCGGGTTTTTTGTCGCAGGGCGAATGGTAGCCCGCGGCGTGGGCTGAGCCGGAGAGCGCATGTTCTATCAGTATGCAGTTCGAGCGGGCGGCGTTCAATTTGCCGTAGGTTTCGTACGCCACCTGGACCGGGCTGAGCTTGCGGCCGCAATCGAGCGGCAGCTCGTCGGGAGGTTCGCACAGCGTGATCGTCTGCGTCTTGACCAAGCCGACCGACCGCGGGGAGTCGTAGGGGTCGGGCCGGCGTTTAAGTTTCGACGGAAGCGCGTCTGTTTCGTCGCTCATGCCTTTAGGTCGGCTCCTCCATAACCGGTCCGCCGCGCGCTCCGGACGGATAATGCCATCCGATGTATCGGCAGCCGTCCACAGCCGCCGCGCGGGGCCGCCAGCCCTTTGGTTCGCGGCCGGCGCGGCGGTCGCGGACGATCCATCGGTGCGCTCCCGGCGCGGCCGGGCGGCGACGGGACGCTGCTGCAGGCCGTGGCCCGTGTCGGCGTCGCTCATCTGAATCGCCGGCTTCGGCGCGAAGCCTTCGCCCCGCCAAGCCGAACTGCCGGCAATCCGTTCCCGCGCGAGACCCTCAGCCGCAGCGGAACCGACTCGCGGGATCACTAAGGTTAACCTGCCAGCCGTTCCGGTCAAGAACCGGCACATCCCGTCTGCCGTCCGATATATCGGCCTGGCCTGTCCTCTATGCATTCGCGGCCGGGCCGCCGGCCTACGCAGGCGATCGCTCTTTCGCCGTGCGCCGGCGGGGAACGCGTCCGATCAGTCCGCCGGCCGCAAGGCGGTTAGAACGCATCGCCCCTCTTTTCGAGAAGCCACCGCGCCCCTGTATGGAAAGGCTCATTTCTGCACACTTGCCGCAACATCTTAAGGGCATCGCTCCTTCTGCCCATAAGGATCAGCAGCAAGGCGTCGAGGAAGTTCAGTTCCGCCTTCCCGATCCACGCGTTCAAAACCTTTCCCTCGGCGAGTCGGCGCCGGCCCTCGGCTATCAGCCCGGCCAGGCCCTTGCCTTCGCGCAGGCGCTTCATGCAAAGCCCCTTGAAATACCAACATCTGCGCCACCAGACGGGTGTTATGGCCGCGCCGCGATCCCAAGCGCTGCGGGCGCCGCTGCGATCGCCCATGGCCAGGCGGATATCGCCCTCCACTGCGGCCCGGCGGGATACGACATCGTCCATTGAGAAATCGGTCAACAGATTTTTGGGCCGGGCGTCCAGATTGGCAAGCCATCGGAGCGCCTCGGCATAATCGCCGGATTCCGACGCCGCCATCGCCAACCGGATGTAAGTGTCCTCCCACAACCGCTGGGTCGTGAAAGCTCCCTCCGCCGAATAGAAATCGTGGGATTTCAGGAGCCTGTCGGCCTCCGCGTAACGCCCGGACTCGACGAGGAACCGCAAGCGCCTCGTCCGCAACTCATTATGCCTGAGCAGCGATACGTCGAACCCCTTCCACAGGGCGGCCCTGGCCGCGGAGGCGCCTGCGGCGGCTGCGGCGTGGTCGGCCTCGCACAGCAGGCGATGGTCGCCTTTCGCCAGCAGGCAGGCCTTGCGCAAAAGCCCGAGCGCCGCGCGCGGGGTGCGCCCTTCGTGCAGCGAAGCCGCCGCCAAATTGCGGAGCAAGCGGGCCGAACCGGGCCGGACGGCCAGCGCCTTTTTCCATAACTTAGCCGCTTCGTCCGTCCTGAAGCGGCTGGCGTAGAGATTCCCCAGCAGATGCAGCGCGCACGCATCCTTACCGTCGCGATCCAGCGCGTGGCGCAGAACGATTTCGTGTTCCGGCCGGTCCGGGTACACCCCGTCGGCGCCGGCCGCCCTCGCCTTGTTCGCCCGAGCCTCCGCGAGATCCTTGTCGCCGAGCAGCGATGCGATCCATGCCCCGCAATATAATGCCATCGTTCCCGGTCTTCCGTCCCTGGCTCCGAAGCGCTCGTAGACAGAGATGACCTCGCCGGCCTCCTTCAGGAAGCCGCAGCAGGATGCGTAGTCGAGCGCCAGGTCGGCGTAGTTGACGGATGTCCGGCCCATCGCGGCCGCCTGCGCTTCGAGAGCGGCGCGTTCGTCGGCGCCTTTCCCGCGCGCTGCCGCGATAAGCCGCAGCTCGTTTATCGCCATGAACTCTGACGCTTCGAGGGCCAGCGCAGAACGGGCCGCCGCCTCGGATTCGTCCAGACGGCCGGCCTTCCTCAGCGCCGCTGCCAGCATCGCCTTCGGCCGCGCGGCCCGCGGAGCCATCGCCGCCGCCGACTCGATGACGGCTATCGCTTTCTCGCCGCCGACCGACGCATCATCCAGCTTGAAGAGCTCGATCCTGGCTGCGTGGGCCAGGTCAACGCTCCGCCGCGCCGCGCGCCGAAAGGCTTCTCGCGCCTCTTCGTAACGCCCTTGCCATCGCAGCGCCGCGCCCAGATAGAAATCGGCGCGCGGATGCTCGGGTTCCAGCAAGACCGCTTTGGCGAGGAGGTCCGCCGCCTCTGCGTACCTGAAAGCCCACAGCCTGATGCGCCCAAGCCATACCAGGGCGTCCACGCGGCACGGGTCCTCTTCGATGACTTTTTCCAGGAGCGAAGCCGCGCGGTTCGGGGCTTCCTGCTTCAGGCATGAAACCGCTTCGCGGAGCGTCTCGGACGGCGTCGCGTCGCGGCCCTTGCGCAGCATCTTTTCCATGCCGATCCTGAAAGGCTCCGGC
>CALKMO010000222.1 GCA_937991785.1 uncultured bacterium
GTGGACAAGCTGAACGCAGTATGCGAAAAAATGGAAGATCAGGCGGCCGACCCCAAGCAGCCGTCCGACACCCTGGCCTCGATACTCGCCATAAAGAGGCGCATCCTCGCCCTGCGCCGGCTTATGATTGACCATCGCGAGGTGCTTCAGCGGATGATGAGAAGTCCCCATCCGGTCGTATCCGAAAAGGCGAATATGTACTACCGGGACATACTCGATCATCTCGCCGCCATGGAGGACGACCTCGATCTATGCCGCGATACTATAGACGGCGCCAGGGACCTTTGCGTGAACATGGCCAACCTGCGCGTGCAGGAGATCATCCGGTTCCTGACGATAGTGTTCACGCTCACCCTGCCTGCGGCGATCGTGAGCAGCTTCTTCGGCATGAATTTCTCCGATCTGCCGCTCAGGTTCAAAGACGAAAGCGGCGCATGGCTGGCCGTCATTCTGATGGCGGCGCTGACCGCCGGTTTCTACCTGTGGCTGCGGCGCAGGCGCATGCTGTAGCGCCGGCTGCAGCTCCGTATATATTCGCCGGCGCGGGCGGAAGGACCGCCTCGGAGATCTGGGCGGATTCGAAAGCATGGAACGCTTGGAAGGAACGATAATCCCGCCGTCGGTCCTTGGGGCGGTGGTGGCCGTCGGAACTTTCGACGGCGTACACCTTGGGCATAGGCGCGTCATAACGGCCGCCGTCGAATGGGCCCGCCGCATCGGCGCACCGGCGGGCGCCGTGACCTTCCGCCGCCATCCGAGGCTGGTGCTCGAAGGGCGCGCCCCGGACCTGATAACCTCGCTCGATCACAGACTGGTGCTGTTCGAACGGCTGGGGCTGGATTTCGCTTGGGCGATGACCTTCGACGAACGCCTCGCCGCACTCACGGCGGAGGAATTCGCGAGGGAGCATCTGGCCGGAGCGCTGGGCGCCCGGGGGCTGGCGATGGGAACCGGATCAAGCATTGGGCGGGACCGCCTGGGGCCCGACTCGCCGGCCCTCCGAGAAGCCCTCGGACGGATGGGCATCGAGGTCGCGGCGGTGCCGTCGGTGCTGGACGCCGGCGGCGAACCGGTATCCTCCACGCGCATCCGCGAGGCCATATGGGAATGCAGGCTGGACGATGCCGCCGCGATGCTCGGCAGGCCCGTATCGGTCTACGGCAAGGTCGTACACGGCGAGGCGCGCGGTCGCCGGCTCGGATATCCCACCGCTAACGTAGACTTGGACAGGGAAGTCAGGCCGCCTTTCGGAGTATACGCCACAAGGACGGTTGCAGGGGAGACCAAGTACGACTCCATTACGAACGTCGGCTACCGCCCGACTGTCAGGCCCTCCCCGCCCGGCCTCCGTCCCGACCTGATCATAGAGACGCACCTGTTCGACTTCGAGGGCGACCTGTACGGCAGGACCGTGGAGGTGGAATTCGTCGAGAAAATCCGCGACGAGAGGCGCTTCCCGGACGTCCAGTCTCTTGTGGAGCAGATACGCAAGGACGAAGATAAGGCGAGGCGGATACTTGAGGAGCGGAGATCGAGCAGGCCATGAGCGGCGCGAAGGACTTTGAAAATATCCGTGGCGACGCCGCTGCCGAGGTCGCGAAGGGCACCGCCAGCGACAAGAAAAGTGGGCCACGGCCGTGCGCTGGGCAGGCGGCCAGCACGCGTTCCGCGATCGAAACGATGATTGCTTCTGCGATCACTTTGGCGCTACTGGCGGCGCTGGTTGCCTTCCCCCGAGTTTCCGCCGCGGCCGCGGCCGACGGGGCGGGCGAGCGGCCGGATACCCAGCCCCCATCCCCGCGGGTCGTGGACGTGCGGGTCTTTTATTCATCGCAGGATCCCCGGTGGCCGTCCGCCGCCTCGGCGGTGTCGAAGATGGCGGAGAGGTTCAAGGAAAAGGTAAAGGTCGAGACGTTCGACATCGAGAAGACAGAAAACTACAGGCTCCTCGCAAAGCTCGAAAAGGAGCTCAACATAGAGCCAACGGGCGAGATAACGGCGGTCATAGGAAATTTCGCCCTGACGAGCAGCGGGGATGTCAGGCGCGACGTCGAAAAGTACTTGGAGGCGTCCGTAGAGGCGATGCTCAGTCCTAAGAAAGGTCCCGTTCGTGGCAACCTGTTCGCCTTCGCGCGGGAGACCTTCGGGCGGACGGTCCGGACGGCGACGCCGGACGCCCCCGGCGTGGCGCTGGCGGTCTTCAGGACCGACTCGGAGGGCCGCGAGGAAGCTGCCGGGTGGGTCGAGGAGATAAACGCCGAGGTGGACTGCCCGGTATGCGCGGACGCCGCCTTCCTCGTCGCGTTCGACGCGGACGGAAAGGTGATTTCTATAAAGCCGCTTCGAGAGATAGAAAGGTACGGCAAGCCGATAGACGCGTCTCCATTCCTGGATCAATTCCGCGGGAGGCGCGTTGACGGACGATGGACGATAGGCGCAGACGGCAGAGACGGCGAGGTAAGCGGCATAAGCGGCGCCACGAAGACGGCGAAGCTTTATCTCGGCGGGTTGAAGGAGGCGTGGACGCACTTCCGAGTCTACCGGATGGCGCACCGTAGCCGATACAAGGATATTTCGGAAGAAGGGCCGGAGCCGGCGCCGAAAATACGAGGCGACGGCCGGCCGTAACCGCGAGGCGGACCGATTAGATGAAGTGCGCGCGGCGAAGATCGCAGGGCCGTTTCGATTCCTCGGATGGAGATCCGGACGCGGCGCTCGACAGTTCGTTCGGTGCGGCATGTTCTCCCGCCGCCTATACCAGGCTTCTTGCCGCCGGCAGCCCGGCGCATCCTGTTCCTATCCGTCCGGCGATTGCCGTCGCATCTACGGCAGCGGTCGCCTTGGCGGTTTTCGCCGCCCTAGCCGTGGGCGGGGAAAAGGCGAGCGAGCCCGAGATGGGGATCGAGTCCGGCGGCGGGACCGGCGCGGGTCCCATGCGCCGCGAAGGACCGCTGCTGCGGATACTTTTCACCGCCGAGACTCACGGTACTCTGTTCCCTTGCAACTGCCCGCTATCGAAAATGGGCGGCGCCGCCCGCCGCGCCACCCTGATCAACAGGATCAGGGAACGCGGCGATGTGCTCCTGCTGGACGGCGGCGGGTGGGCGGCCGGCGGAATCTACGATCCCGAGACGGCCGGGGACAGGCTGGACCGCATGAGGAGCGTCGCGACGCTCAAGGCGATGGCCCTGATGCGCTACGATGCCTCGGCCGTCGGCGACGAGGAGATGGACCCCTCCCTCCTGCGCGCTCTGGACGGGACCGGCACGAAACCGCCAGAGTTCCTCGCGTGGAACTGGAGATGTACGGACTACGACTCCCGCAAGATACTAAGCCGCTCGTACAGCAACTTCCGCGTCGCCGTCTTCGGCCTGGCCCCGCCGGAGGCGCGGATGCTCTGGCGGGATCGGCCAGAGGAACACACGAACGTTTCCGATCCGGTCGGGGCGGCCAGAGAAGCGCTGGCCGAAATAGCCCGCTCCGGCGGCGCCGACCTCGTGGTGCTGATCAGCCATCTGGGCGAGGCCGAAAGCGAAAACCTCGTCCGGCAGGTTCCCGGAATAGACCTGGTGCTTACCGGCCACAGGAAAAACACGCAGAGGGTCGCGTTCCATGTCGGCGATACGCTGGTCGTCAATTTCGAGTATCAGGCCAGGCGCCTGGTTGTCGTACAGGTGTTTCCCGAATCGGCGTCCGCGGCGGGGACCGGTTCAGGGAATCGGGGCGGCGGACATCCTGGCGGACAGGCCGGCGGCAGGCGCAAATTCTCGCTGCGTGTGGTGACCGAGCCGGTTTCCGAAACGATCCCGGAGGATCCGGACGTCGCCAAGGTGCTGGCGGAGCTCAAGGAAGCGATGCGGCAGAGCGGCGCGAAGCAGACGGTCGAGGTGGAGATCTTCAAGATGCCGTTCTGCCCGTCGTGCCGACTGCTGGAGCGCGACATAATGGAGATGGCCGGTCGCCTGGGAGACCGCGTGCGCTTCAGGTTCAGGTATGTAGTGTGGCGGGGCGAGAAGGGCGAGCTGCGAAGCCTCAGAGGGCCGAAGGAGCTCGAGGAGGCCAAGGTGCAGCTCGCCGTGTCCAGGCACTACCCGCAAAAGTTCTTCGAATACCTGAAATGGCGCGCGGCGAACATGGACCGGCCGTGGGAGGAGGGCGTCCGTGCGGTCGGAGCGCTGGCGGCCCGGATACGTGGAGTCATGGAGACCGAAGAAGGACGGGAACTGCTGGAAGAACAGGCCGTCCTGACCGAGCGCCGCCAGGTGTCGGCCGCGCCGACAATATTCATCCAGAACAACCCTTACGACGGTCCCCTGGAGAAAGTGAGGGTCCTGCGCGAAATATGCGCGGCGCTGAGCGCTCCCAAGCCTTCCGAATGCAACACGGTCCCGTCATGCTTTTCGGACAGGGATTGCTTCAAAAAGGGCTTCGTCGGGCGGTGCGCCAACGCCGGGCAGCAGAATGCCGAGTGCGTTTACTCGCCGGCGGTACCTGTCAAGGCGGTCGTGCTGCGGGATTTCGGCGCGGTATATTCCAACCACGAGCGGATAGTGGAAAGCCTCTACACGTTCCTGCCCGGGCTCCAGCCCTCCGACGTGGACATCGCATCGGAGGATGGCGGCAGGCTGCTGGCCGAGTACGCCCCGGCGCGGCTGCCGGCGTATCTTTTGGCGCCGGAGGCCGAGAAGGAAAAATCGTTCTTCGATATCCAGAACGGCTGCCGGCGCGTGAAGGACCGCTTCGTGTTCTCTGGCGCGGCGGTTTCCGGATCGCATCAGATCGCCGGCAGGCAACGCATCCGCGGCAGGGCCGATCTGTTCGTGGCGCCGTTTTCGAAAAAAGGATCGGAAGCGCTGGCCGCCTGCATGGAATCCCTGGCCGCCATGAAGCGCCAGCCGGACGTCCGGTTCCACTATGTGCTATACAGGACCGAGAATGGGGAACTGGCCGCTCCGGGGGGGCTGGCGGAGGTTGAGGAAGCGGCGCGCGGTCTGTCGGTGAAGCTGAAATCTCCTGGAAGATTCGCCGAATATCTGCGCAGGCGCAACGAGCGGCCCGGCGGAAGCTACTGGGATGTTCCCCTGGCGGAGATGGGGCTGGACCCGGCCGAGATAAGGGCGATGGCCGAGGACGATCCCACACACGGAAAGCGCATCCATCCGGATGTCAGGCGGCTGATGGATGAAGAAGCGGCCATGTTGCGGGCGATAGATGCCGGCGGCGAGATCGTACTGCTTGGGGAGAACTGCGAGATCCTGCCCGTTCCCAACCGCGGCGCGCTAAAAGATTTCATGGAAGCCATCGGAGCGAGGATGCCGGAACCCGCAAAGTAGCCGGGGGAGGGAAGCCGGCAGAGACGCGGGCCAAGACGAGACGTGAGCCGGACCGAGGCGGGCGTTCATCCATGTGCCGGCGAGACTTTTATAACGAACGGCGAGCCCCGCCGGTCGCGGGCGGCCGCCGGCACCCGTCGCGGGGCGCAAGGTTTGGCCGCGATCCGCTCATCGCTTAGGCGGCACTATGCGCATGAACCTCGTCGCGCTCCCCGGCCTCAGCCCGTAGAAGCTCGTCTCGGACTTCTTCAGCACCCTTAGCGCCTGGAACGCCTCGTCGTCGAAGACCGGCACTCCCGGCCGCGCCCTGGCGCGGAAATCGCATTCTCGTATGTACGCCGCGGCCGCCTCGGCCACCAGTTCGGCCTTCTCGTCCCTGTTGGCCGGGGAATAGTTGTCCATGCAGCTCGGAGTGCCTATCGCTTTCCCCTCGGAGACCAGCCGCGCCTCGATCTCTACCTTCGCCCTGGCCAGCCTGTATATGTCGCCGTTGAGGCCCCTGAGGCTGCACAGGAAGATCGTCCGAGGATCGCCGAGCACCTCCGGTCTCATCAGAAACTCGAATTCGGCCTGCGACGGAAAGTTAGTCAGGTTTATGACGGCCAGGGAATATGCGCTCCCGCAGGTCCTGGCTTTGAACAGATCTATAAGCCGGGCCGCCTCGTCCATCGTCCCGGCGACCTGAACCAGCGTTGTAGCCGCCTCTGGGTATTTCCTGAACCTGGGGCCTACCACATCGCGCGCGATCTTAAGCGGCTCGGGCAGGTCCTCCGCCTCGAACGCGAAAAGCGACTCCTTGAACGAATCCGCCAGCGATACTTCTTCTTCCATACCTCACCGGTTTCGAATCTTTCTATGCTCGCTCTTCCGGGATCGGGTCCGTACCGCCGCCACCCTTCGGCGCGCTCGCCCCCCTAGTTCTGAGCGGCTACACCTTGTGCCGCTTCCCGTAACGAAATAAACCACTCTCCCGGTAGCCCCGCAAGTCGCCTGCCGGAGCCTTGCTGAACGGCGGGATGGGCGATCCTACAAGGGTGCCAGCGATGGTCCTCCGACCGGAACTCCGATAGAGATCCGTCCCATCTGTGGAAAGGTAAGGGCGTATATATCCGCTCGCCTTGCCCGCCAGTCGGGCGCCGCGATTGCGGAGCAAACCCTCCTCTGATCCTAGAGCGAAGCCGCGCCTCGCCGCTGCGAATTTCATCGGCGGCCTGAGCAAAGTCCCTCCGCTCCGGCTAAATAGGGAACGCCACGGCGAATCGGAAGAAAAGGACCCTGCGGGTGAAGCATGGGCGCCGCGACCGGTGTTAACGCGCCCCGTAAAGCCGAACGCCCAGTATGTGAGCGCGCCCGGCCCCGTGCGTACGCTCGATCACGAACCTGATCGCCTCGGTCCGCACCGGGGCAGGGAACGGCACTTTTCGCAGGCGGAGGAAGTTTTCCTCGATCCTGCCGACCTCCTCCCATCCGTCCCCGCGCCTGGCCAAAACGCGGAACGCTGCTATGGTCTCGGGAGCCGAGCGGCCGCCTTGATCGGCCAGATGGTGCGGTTGGTGAGTCAGATCGGTATCGAGAACCAGCGCGGCGGCGGCAAGTTCCCTGGCCTCTGGCAGATCCACCTGCAACCACGTCTCCTTGCCCCTTCCCATCCGCTCGGACACCCATGCGTTCGGCCGCCGGAACGGACGTTCGTATCCCGACATGGCCTCGAACGGCTCGTACCGGTGTGCGACCGGCGTGCACCTGAATACAGGCGTCCCCGCCGGTATCCGCCTCTCAGAGAGTTCCAGGAACGGTCTGTCGGCGGGCTTTGCGCATCGCTGGAGAAAACAGCCGAATATCCGCTCGCCGTTGAGCAGGAGACTTACGCCCGGCGCCGCTTCGATCCGCAGAAAGTGAAAACCCGGCACATCTACATGTAGCCCGAACTCGAACGCCGCCCACCCGCGTCCCGCCTCCGCTCTGGTCCCGGCCGCCGCCGCTTTCACGTCCGGGTAGAAGTTCTCGTCGCGCTCCGAACGCCACAGCTCCGCTCTAAGCGTCCGCGCCGCGTCCGCCTCGACAAACATCTCGATCCGCTCGATCCGCCCGGACGTAAGCGGGAACGTAAAGAGCAGGTCTTGATCGAGCGCCGCCGGGCGGAGTTCTCCCGATACATCGGTATTTTCGCAAAGCGCGCACCCCGATGCCGAGGCGCGGGCGCCGGCCATCGCCGGGTTCTCCCATTTGATGCCGACGACATGCTGATCATCTTCCCGCAAGCGGCCTTGCAGCTCCGGCATGTGGCGCGCCGCAATGGCCCGCGGCCCTACCCCGCGCTCAAGGCATATCGAAACGGCCGTCCCGACGGCCTGTCCCATCGCCGCGCATGTTGCCATCACCCGCGTCGAACCGAAGGCCACGTTGGTGACCGAAACGTCCCTGCCGGCGAAGAACAGGTTCTCCACCGCGGCGGAATAAAGGCAGCGGAACGGCACATCGTATATCCCCTTCAGGTGGACGTGCCGGGAGGGCGGCTCCTTCGAGTATATCCCTTCCGGCGGGTGGTGGTCTATTGACCATCCGCCGTGGGCCGCGCGGTCGGGAAACCGGGTCTGTTCGAACAGGTCGCGTTCGCTGAGGATGTAATCGCCGACGAACCGCCTGTTCTCGCGCTTGCCGGGGACGCGGGATATCCAGTCGAGCTGCAGGTTCTCGGCGGGGAATTTCCCGCTGTTCTTTATGTAGTCCCATATGCCGTAAGCCAGCCGGATAAGCTCGAAGCGGATCTCCTCGGCGTCGTGGATCGTATCGAGCGTCCCCCCGTACTCGACCCACCACCACATGTAGGTCTGGTCCCTGTCCTCGACGGCGATGGGACGGCAGGAAACTATGGAAGTAGCGGATATATCCTTGGCGAAGGCCGGCTTGACGAAGCGCACGGGGTGCGGCATCCGGCGGGTGGCGAATACGATGCTCTGCCCCATCGTCAGTCCGTCGGCTTTCTCCGGCGCCAGGGATTCGCCGAACTCGTCCCGCGCCTCCCGCCCCTTCCTGAACGGCGCCCCGGCAAGCGCCCCCAGCGTGCCGTCGCCCGAACAGTCCGCGAAGAAGCTGCTGCGGTAGGTTATCCAGGTCTCGGTTCCGAACTGCCAGGCGGTGCACGACCGGATGCGCCCGGGAGGCTCGACCTCCGCCCGGCAGACGCCGGCGTTCATGTCCAGAATCAGGTTCTTTTCCCTGAGCGCGAAATCGAAGAGCACGGCATCCCATATCTGCCGGTTGCCCTCCGGGTTGACGTAGCGGTTGGTCATCAGTATCTCTTCTATTATCCCGCCTTCGCGGGCGAACCTGTTGTTGACCCCGCCCGTCGCGCCGGCGATCCATACTCCGCTTTCGGACGACGCGTTCCCTCCCAGCACCGGCCTGTCGTGCACGAGGCACGTCTTCACGCCGCGCCTTGCCGCCGCGATGGCGCAGCAAAGTCCCGCCATGCCTCCGCCGACCACCGTAAGATCGCATTCCCTCGTGAGTTCGCGCATTTTCCTCCTCCTGCCCGCTGCCGCGCGCATGGCCCGGCTCGTCGAAGGCCGGACAAAGACTCGCCCGGCGGCGCCCCGGGGCGCGCGCCTTGCGCAGCCGGGTCAATCGCCCTTCCACTCGAGCGCGTAGAGATCGTCCGCCAGCGAGCCGAGTATATCCATCCGCGGCCGGCGCAACGGGTCAACCTCGGCGCATATGACGGTCTCCTCATCGAGCGGCGCGCAGGCTAGGAGATCCCCGTCGGGCCCGGCGATCAGCGACGGCATGTTTTGGAAGGGGCCGGCCGAATTGCAGAGGGCGACGAAAAATTCGTTTTCCGCGGCCCTCGAAACTACGTGGGCCTGGAGTATGCCGCTCTTCCACAATCCCGAGCGTCCCGATACGCAGGTCGGCTGGCATACAAGACTTGCCCCCTTCCGCCGCAGGATCCGGTACGGTTCGGGGAACCTGAAATCCATGCATATCTGCATGCCGGCGCCGATCCCGTCGGTCCGGAAGACCGGCAGCGACCGCCCCCGGAAGAAAAAGCCGGCATCGTCGCGTCCCGATCGCATCCCGGTAAGGTGGATCTTGTCGTAGACCGCCAGGACTTTCCCGTCCCGGCCGACGGCAAAGGCCGAATTATAGATCCGGCCGCCGGCCCGCCGGAGAGCGCCTACCACGGCCGCTACGCGATGCCTGCGGCAGAGCCGCTGGACGCATCCCAGCCCCGCCTCTATAGCCTCCCAGCAAGGCGCGCGGGCGCCCTCCCTCCATTCGTTGGGATAGTACCCTCCCAGCGCGCATTCGGGGAATACGACCAGGCGCGCCCCGCGCCCGGCGGCGTCGGCCATCGCATCGGCGATCTTCTCGCAAGCCAGCGCGGTATCGTCGGAAACCTCGATCTGCGCGCAGGCTACCGTTATAGGTCTCGCCGATCCGCAGCCCATGCCGCCTCCTCCGCGCCTCCCGCGCCATCCGCGATTTGCTTCGGCGGGAACGGCGCGCTCCAAAAGCCTCTCGCGACCCGCTCCGGGCCCCTCGCCGCGCCCCGCGCGGCGCACCTTGCGGCAAGGGAGAGCAGAACGCGGGCAGTGCGACGAGTAGCGTCGATCGTTGCCTCGCCGAGGCATCCGGGCCGAGGCATCCCAGCGCCCCGCTCCCCCAGCCCGTCTTGCGCACGTTAGATGCGTCGTCGGCCGAATCCCAACCCGCCTCGGAACGTTTGCTGCGCCTTCCAGTGCCGCCTGAAGGATGCCCCGCTCCGCCCGGCTCCGCAAGTCGCTTCGGCGGCTGCGCGCCCGCCGCTCCTTGTCTTGGTGCGCCTCCCGGTACCGCGCGCGGCCGTTCGGGACCGCACAGCGGGGCCGTGCCGCCTAACGGCCCCAGACCGTTTCCAAGGTCGGGACCGGCGCGCCGTTCGGAGAATACCTGCCGGCTCCGGAGCCGATCGCGATGGGGCCGGTGCGATATGAATTTGCACGACAACGGATCGTAGAGGGGGCGCATGGAACATCCAGAGTCTGAAAAAGTCGTTTCCTGTCCGGCGCTATCTGAAAACTTTTCGGGTAAGAATCGAACGAAACGCCGAGTTCGGGAACAAGCGCCTTCTACCAAGCGTTGGGGGAAAGCATCCCCGCCTCAGCAAAAATCTCCATGTCGTCCCCGAGCATCGCAACCGGCTCCCGGCGCCGGCACCTTGCTAGAGGAAAGAATCCGGAGCTTCATCCGAAATCTCGCCGCCCCGCCGAAACTACAAGCGACTATCTGCCTAAACCGGTTCAAAATGCGAAGGTTTATGTGCCGAATATCCCTTGTCGATGCGCTCTCAATAAAAGACAAGAGGCCGGATTTTCTATCCGGCCCCTGTTTCTCCCGCCAAGATTCGAATCTGCAA
>CALKMO010000223.1 GCA_937991785.1 uncultured bacterium
ACGTTCAAGGATAGAGCTCTGATAACCTATTCCCCCCACATGCTCATCGAGGGGATACTCATAGCCTGCCACGCAATAAGATCCTACAGAGCTTACATTTACGTGCGGGGGGAATATGCGCTGGAGGCCGAGATAATTGGCACAGCCATATGCGAGGCGCGTGATGCGGGGCTGCTTAGATCGCCTGACGGCACGGAGATCGCCGTAACGGTCCACAGGGGCGCCGGGGCGTACATATGCGGCGAGGAGACGGCGCTCCTATCGAGTATTGAGGGCAACCGAGGCTACCCTAGGATCCGGCCGCCGTTTCCGGCGATAAGCGGCGTGTGGAAGTCGCCTACTATAATACAGAATGTCGAAACCCTCTGCAACTTGCCGCACATATTCAAAATGGGCGGAGCCGAGTATGCGAAGATCGGCCCGACGAAAAGCCCAGGTCCGAAAATATATTGCATGTCCGGACACCTGAACAAGCCGGGCCTGTACGAGCGCCCCATGGATGTGACGATAGGGGAACTGATCGAAGCGGCCGGAGGAATTCTCGACGGCTTGGCGCCGAAGGCGGTTTTTCCTGGCGGTTCATCCTCGCCGGTCTTCAGAATGGACAGGCCTTATATCGGGCTGGACGGCGCCGAGCATAGGGACTCGATGAACCTGCGCATGGATTTCGAATCTGTCCGCGCCGCGGGCTCGATGCTGGGTTCGGCCGGCGTCATCGTTATGCATGAGAAGACATGCATGGTAGAAGCGGCGCATAATCTGGCTAGGTTCTACCACCACGAGTCGTGCGGGCAATGCACGCCGTGCAGGGAAGGGACTGGATGGGTCGAGAAGATACTTTTCCGAATGCTGGCTGGCGACGGCAGGCCCGGCGACGTGACGCTTCTGCTAGATATACTGGAGAAAATGAGCGGTACCACCATATGCCTGCTGGCCGATTCCTGCGCCATGCCTATCGCCTCGATGGTCGTCAAGTTCAGGGAGGAATTCGAGCGTCGTTGCGCCGGAACGGGTGTCGCGGCTCAGGCGGCGGCCGGATAGACTCAAACGGCGAGGCTGATCCGCGTAGGAGCGGCGCATCAAGACGGGCGGGAAGCGAAGCGAGCGGGATCTCGGATGTGGCGGATTGGGCTGTACGACAAGGCAAGCAAAGCAGAGTAGATTAATCGGCCTTTCATTTTGGATCGGGAATTTGGGGAAATGAGCGGACAGGCGGCGGAATCCAAAGGAAGCGACGGGCAGGAAGGATCGGCCCGGCACGGAGGCGCTGGTCAGGGACCGGTCCTTTGCGCGGATGGCCGGCCAGGCGTGCGCATACGAGTAAACGGCAAGGATTACGTGGTCCACAAGCACAGAAATCTGCTCGATGCGCTCGACGAGATAGGCGTAACGATCCCGCGGTTTTGCTACCACCCCGGGCTTTCTCCCGCCGGCAACTGCAGGATGTGCTATGTAACCCTTGCCGATCCCAAGACCGGCCGGCCAATAATGGCCCAGAACCTGGCGACGATGCGCGAGGAGCCGAAATTGTTCACCGCATGCACTACGCCGCTGAGCGACGGGCTGATAGTGGAGACTGACAATGAGGCCGTCCGCAGGGGCAGGGAACTTGTGATGGAGTTTCTGCTCATCAACCATCCGCTCGACTGCCCCGTATGCGACAAGGCCGGCGAATGCGTTTTGCAAAATTACGCGTTCCAACACGGACGCGACCGGTCCCGCTTTGTCGAGAAAAAGGTCGAAAAACCCTCGAAGGTCCTAGGGCCGAACCTGCTTCTTTGGACGGACCGATGCATAAAGTGCACGAGATGCATACGGTTCCTTGAGGAAATCGCTGGGACGCCCGAGCTGGCGATGATCAATCGCGGCGACCATTCGGAAATAGATGCGGCGCCAGGACATCCGGTATCCGGTCCAATGACATGCAATGTCGTTGACATATGTCCGGTGGGAGCTCTCCTCGATCCGGACTTTCTGTACGCAGCCAGGGTATGGATGCTCCAAAGGACATCCAGCGTATGCCCAGGGTGCTCTAAGGGGTGCAACATTGGCATACATCATCTGCCGCAACAGTTCCTTGATTCCGGCAAGGGGGCCATAAAACGCATAGTGCCGCGTACGAATCAGCGAGTTAACGGATACTGGATGTGCGATATCGGCAGGCGCGTACACAAGCACGTTTCCGACGAAGGGCGGCTGAAGGGCGCGATAGTTGACGGGAAGCCGGCGTCCGTGGAGGAAGCCTGCGAGGCGGCGGGCAGGCGGCTTGCCGAGGCGGCGCGGGATCGGCCCGGGAGCGTCGTCGGGATCGCATCGGCGTGGATGACGGTCGAGGAGATGTGGTTGTTCGAGCGGCTTATTTGCGAGGCGATCGGCGGCAAGGCGATAGGCATTCTGGCCGCACCGAAAGTTCCCGACATCGATATGCCGGGTTTCCGGATATCAGGCGACCGCAACCCGAACCGCGCCGGGGCGCGCCTTGTCTTGGGCGATGCGGCCGCCGAAGTGGATTCGGATGTCGTGATCGCGGCGGCCCGCGATGGCGCTGCGGTTTCGGCCTTTGTATCGTGCGGCATACCCGGCTTCGCGCCGCCGGCCGATCTTGCGAAAACGCTATCTAACATGGGATTGCTGGTCGTGCTAGATACGGTCGAATCAGAGCTCAGCCGCCGGGCGCACATAGTACTGCCGGGCTCTGCGTTCTTTGAAAAAGACGGAGTCTACATCAACGAAAGAGGCATCGTCCAAAGGATCGCCCGCGCCGTTCCTCCTCCGGCAGGCGCTCGGGAAGACGTGGAGATCCTGCAGCTTATCATGAAAGCGGCCGTCGGGGCGGAAAGCAGCGCCGCAGCAGGCGATCTCGGGGCGAGCGGCGCGGGTATCGCGGGAGGCGGCCGCCGAGGCGTCGGATGCCACGAAGGCGATAAGCAGGGCGGTGCGGTCGGAGGCGGAGGCGGGGCGGAAGGCGGAGACGCTAATGCGCATGGCGCCGAGGCGCAGAAGGACTCGCGCGGCGAAAAGATGATACTTTCGGCGCGAGAGATTTTCGCGCGACTGGCCGCCGAGCGCGCCGAATTGGCAGGAATGACATACGATTCGATCGGCGAGTCGGGATCGCCGATCGTTCAGTCGAGCAAGGGCGGAGCGTAAGGGATAGAAAGGTTGCAGCGACCTTTCGAAGGGCATCGGCGAGCGGATATCTTCCGGCGCCGTTCTTGTAGGCAGCATAATGAGACTGCGGACCCGGCGCGCTTCGGGACGGCTTGATGCTGGGCGAGGCAGGGGAAGATGCCTTTGGATCTGATCGGAAAACTTGCGGTCATACTGATCGTCTTCGGGGGGCCGATGGCATTGATGCCGATGTTGGTCTTCCTGGAGCGGAAGGTTTGCGCCTTCATACAGGATAGGATCGGCCCGAACAGAGTGGGACTGCTCGGTCCCGACGGCCTAGACGAAGCCATCCTCGGCAAATCGCTGCTAGGCCGCAGACTGCTCGGCGGCTTCCTGCAACCGATGGCCGATGGGATAAAGTTGCTCTTCAAAGAGGATATAATCCCGGAGAACGCCAAGCCGGTGCCGTATGTGTTTGCGCCTGTTTTTGCGATGGTTCCTCCCTTGCTGGCGTTAGCGGTGATCCCGTTTGCCGCTCCGGTTAGACTGTTCGGCGCCGAAATCCCGATTCATGTATCCGATCCAGGCATCGGCGTGCTTTTCGTCTTGGCGGTGCTCGCGCTTTCCCCATTCGGGACGGTCATGGGAGGGTGGGGGAGCGGCAGCAAGTATCCGCTGTTGGGCAGCTTGAGGGCTGTGGCGCAGGTGGTTTCCTACGGCGTATGCATGGGGTTGGCGTTGCTGGCCATCTTGATGTCGGCGGGAACGTTGCGGATCTCGGAGATAGTCGCGGCTCAAAGCGGCGGAATAGGCGATTGGCTTGTCTGGTCCCAACCGGTCGCCTTTCTTCTGTTCCTGGCCTGCGCCTTCGCCGAGAACAACCGCCTGCCTTTCGACATGCCGGAAGGCGAGCCGGATCTGGTGGGAGGCTATCATACGGAATACTCGAGCATGAAGTTCTCCATGTTCTTCTTGGGCGAATATGTCGCGATGATAGCCGCATCGGCCGTAATGGTAACGCTTTTCCTTGGCGGTTGGAGCTTTCCAGGCATAAAATCGGACGGATCTCTTCTTATGTCCGCGCTGTCGTTCGCGGTTTTCTGGGCTAAGGTCTTGGTTCTGCTGTTCTTGTACATCTGGGTGCGATGGACGCTGCCACGGTTCAGATTCGACCAAATAATGCGCCTGGGATGGGCGGTAATGATTCCTATCGGGCTTATAAACCTGGCAGTTACAGCAGTGTTCGTGACGGCAAGGTAGAAAGGCTTTGAGCGAACGGTCGAACCTTGGTGCGGGGGAGGCGAATCGTATGGGCTCCGGCAAATATTCAATGCCCAGCGATGGGGAGACGCGGGATTCGCGATGGATAGCCGTTTCTCCGGTGGCATTGCTTGTGGAATCCGCCAAGGCGCTGGCGCATACTTTCCGAAGATTGGTACGTCGCGGTAGCTTCACGGTGCAGTATCCCGAGGAATCTCTGTCGCCAAAGAAGGGATATCGCGGCGAGCATTTCTTGAAACGCGACTCGAAGGGGCGCGTCAAATGCGTGGCGTGCTTCATGTGCGCAGCCGCCTGCCCCGCAAAGTGCATAACGATAGAGGCCGGGAAAGCGCCTCCGGAATGGACGGATCGCGAAAAATATCCGGTGCGTTTCGAAATAGACCTTTTGCGCTGCATCTACTGCGGGATGTGCGAGGAGGCCTGCCCGGTTGACGCCATCGCGCTTTCCGGCACTTTTCCCATCGTAGCCGAGAGCCGTAAGGAAAAGGTATACGACAGAGATAAACTGTTGGTTCTCGGCGACAACTTCGGCGACAAAATCAGCGTAGTACCATGAATATAAAAAGCCTGGTGCTCCTTAGGTCTCCGCCGGCATCCCATTGCCGGGTCCCCTTGGCGGGGGTTTAGGGGACAAGAGACCTAAGAGCCGCACCGGGCTTTTCCTTTTTCCCATTCAGGCCGGATTCCGCTTTTCCCGGCCAGACTTCTTTTCTCTTTCTCCTTATGCCGTCACGAAGGGCGGACTGGTGAAACATCCGGCTGATTTATCACGCCGCCCCCGTAACGGCAACCTTACTGCATCCGGCACTTCGTAAGTTGATTTATCCTTTACTTCTCTTCTTGTTCCGAACCACATCAATCCATCCTCCCGGATACAAGTTCTAGAACATTTCGTGCCAATCCATGAAAGAAATCGGCTGCTTATCCGAGTAGGCGAACCTAACTTATTGTTTCCCCTTGCATTATTAACCGGCCGCTTGGCTGCGATTCGTTTTCGGTTGATTTCCAAGAGCCCCTTGGACCTTATCAATTGTTGCATTTTAATCTAGGCGAAGAAGGAAGTGTTCGAACGATGACAGGACATATATAAAACTCAAGCAAACAGCCTTGCCTCAACATGCTTAGCGGTAAAGAATGGCATCCAAACTGCTTTGTCGCATAAAAGATACAACACGTTGCCATGCAATAAGTTATGACGCAATCTCACGGCAAAAGCGTTTTCCCTCAAGCCTTTGTAGAGTCATAGAGCAAATTATGCAACAAAGCCCATCCAAACTATAAGCTTCTGTGCGATTTGCTTTGCCAAATGGGAAAAGTGTCCGGATCCACGCTTATTGTTTTTTCCATATCTTGCCAGAACCGCGGCAAGTCAGGCATTGCGTGCCGGCCTTGCCCGTTCCACGGCAATTATTGCATATTACCTGAACGCCGTCGTTGTACATGAACCCAGTGCCCTTGCATCGGCGACAATCGAGCTGTCCAGGAATGAACCCTACGCCGTTACATGTCGGGCACTTGACCAGCACCAGAGTTTCGCCGACTTCCGGGGCGATGTTTTTCGGCTCGGCCGGCTTAGCAGCCGGCTTGTCGCCGCCTCCGGATTTATTGTTAAGGATCGCCTCGGCTTCGGCCGGTGTCATCCACTTGCCCTGAATCTTGACCATCCCCTTAGCCCGCATCGCGTCGTCTTCCGACATCCACTGCCCGAGATACCTGACGTACCCTAGCGCCGTGCGCGCGCCCTCATGATCGGGGTTCAGCTCTATTGCGCGCTTGAACCGCTCTTCCGCCTGTTTGTTCAGCCCCTTCTCCATCGCCCACTTGCCCATCTCGAAATGGGCCTCGGCATCCTTAGCCTTGTCCGATTTTTCCAATTCCTCTAGCTTTTTTAGATATTCGTCCTCGCTGCCGCCTTTCTTGATCTCCATCACTTCTGCGCGCGGTATCGCCGTCCGTCCGAACTTTCCCTTGATAACTACGGTATCGCCTTGTATCTCGACCTCCCCCTCTATCGCGCGTCCGTCCACGCAGACTACCGTATCCGCAGATGAACCGAGCGCGACCGCCAGTACGACGCATGCCGCAATCAACGCGTATCTCGCAAACATCGCCGGCCTCCTCAAATATTCGCTCGGCCCGAAACTTCCTCCATCTTCGCGTCCGAACAGAAAGGAGCCTTATTAGCCCCCTTATTTTGACGCAAGCGGCGGAAAAAGCGATGCAAAAATTTATCGGCTCTTCGAGATTTTCCCGCCACATCCTAACTGCCTTGTTCAGCACGAGTTATAATTTGTTGTTTGATCGGGGAATTGCGATTCGCCATTTGAGCCGAGGCAACCATCGCCGCTCATTGTGCCGTATGCGGTTTCGCAACCTAATTGTGCGGCCGGATGCTTCCAGTGACGCGCATCATCGTCCTGTGTCCAGCCCGGCCTCGCGTCCCATCCTCAGCCGAACTTCTCTGATCAGGGCGTCAACTCGCACGTCGGGTTTAAGGGCGCGGATGCGTTCCAGAACGTCCATGGCCTCAGAAAGCCGTCCTTCCTTAAGAAGCGCATCGGCCTCGGTCCTCAACGCCGTCTCCTCGAAACCTGTTATGCAACGCGCCGACCTGTAATGAGCGAGAGCCTCAGGATACCGTTTTTCCTCGAGCGCGATATCGCCCAGTGCAATCAAGGCTTCTCCGCACAGCGGATTGGCCGCCGCCGCGGCGGCATATGTTTCCTTTGCCGCCTTGAGGTCTCCCTTTTCGCGCGCGCAATGCGCCTTGACGAGAAGGGCCGCGGCGTCGCCGGGCGAGGTTTCCAAGGCCAGCTCAGCGAACCGCTCGGCGCGAATGAAATCGCCCGCGGATAGGAATGCTTGGGCGATCGAACGCAGGCGAGGGATCGGCGGCTTTCCAGCAGCCATCGCCCTGTCGTATGCCGAGGCCGCAAGCCTCGGGATGCCCTCGGCCAGGTATAGATCCCCGAGCGTCCACAGCACTTCGATGTCCTCCTTCCCGCTGACGAGCAGCAGCGCTTCGAGCGCGTCGGCCGCGTCGGAAGCCCTCCCATCGGAGGCCCTGGCATTGGCGAGAAGCCGCCAGGCGGTCTCGTCCAGCGGGTCGGCCGATAGGACCGACCGCGCCGCAACCTCGCATTCCACGAACCTCCCTTGTTCGTACAACGATCTGGCGAGCATCCCGTTTAGGCGCGGATCGTCCGGTTTCTGGACCTGCGCCCATCTGATGGCTGTCTCGGCCGGCGCGGGCTTCCCGATCGCCAAATAACACTGCCCGAGCGCCGCGGAGGAATCGGCGTCGGGACCTTCGGCGGCTATTCCCCTGCGCAATTGCTCCGCCGCTTCCTCGTACAGTTTTGACGCCGCCAGCAACCTGCCAAGATTTTTCCTGGCTCCGGGGAAATTTGGGTCCGCCGCCAAGGCTTCACGGAAGAGCGCGACGGCCGATTCCGCATCGCCGCCCCGCGCTTTTAATATAGCCATCTGGCACAAGACGGCCGGCGCGCGCCTGGCCGCCAACCGTTCATCGAGGATCGCCTCGGCTGCCTTCGGATCCTCCTTCCAGAGTTTCTGGGCCAGACCGATAGCTTTCGCCTCCAGATGTTCTATCGGGATCTCTTCCTTTTTGCTCCTCCTGCCCTTTCCGCCTTCTTCTTGCCCGGGAGCTTCCCCCGCTTGGCGTCCGTCCGCATTTTTACCGGCTTCTGCGCATAGGGCGCCCCCGCAGGCAAACGCCGCTAGTATGAGCAGGATGATCGCCGGCGCCCTGAAGGGTTCGGCCATAAAAACTTCGCGCTCGCCAGGCGGCATCGGCATGGTCAGCGATCCTCCACCAGTCTGAACACTACCTTTACATAGCACGTTGCGGGGACCGGTTTGCCGTCGCGAAGAGCCGGTCGAAACAGCCATCGGCGGACTGCGGCGATCGCCGCATCGTCCAACCGCCCTCCGCCGCTCGAACGTACGACTCTCGCATCCGAAACCCGCCCGTCCGGCCCAACCGTGAACTCCACTTCCACCCATCCTTCTACCCCCATGCGCCTGGCCGCTTCGGGGTAGATCGGTTCCACATAAAAGGTCCTGACCGGAGAACGGTCCGCCGCCAATGACGGGAAGCGATCGGCTTCCCTGCCGGAGGCATCGCCGCGCGCCTCTCCTCCCAGTGTTGCGCTTTCGGTCTCCGCTCCGCCGCCGCCAAAGCCCTCCGCCGAGTCCGGCACCGACACAGCGACATCCGCGAGATCCAGCCCTTCCGATCGGATGGGGGACGCCAGGTCCGCCCTGACCAGGAATCGCCGCATCGGGTCCGCCGAACGCTTCGGCGCAGCGCCCTTGTTTTCGGTTATGCGCGCCGATATCTTCCGCCGTTCAGGCTCGCGCCTTGGTTTCCTTTCGGCCTCCGTTTGCGGACGTGGCGGCATCCGCCGTTCTTCCTCCTTTTTAGGCGCTGCGACATCCACGCGCCTGATCAGGATTTCCGGCGAAGACGCCGAGGCCGCCCCTTCCCGGATCAGGCCGATGAGGCCGAACAGGATGAACGTGGCCGCGGCGGAGACCGCGACGGCAGCCGCCGAGCGCACCTTGGCGATGCGATGTGCGCGGCAAGGTCGGGCGTTCATTTCTTCTCCGTAGCCACGTTCACGCTTCTAGCGCCGGCCATCCTGCATTCGTCTATCACGTCCACCAGCGACCGCGTGCGGGATTCCCTGTCGGCTATTATTACGACGGGCATCTCCCGCACCCTGAGCCGTTCCCGCACCAATGCACGAACGGCGGGCAAACCTACCTGACGGTTATCCATGTATATCGTTCCATCGGCGGCCACCGCGATCAGGATGCTGGAATCCTTGATGTTCTCTGCCGTGGCGGCAACAGGGCGACGGACCTCCACTCCGGTCTCCTGGACGAGCGTAGAGCTGACCAGAAAAAAGATCAGCAGGAAGAAGACAAGGTCTATCATCGGCACTATGTTGATCTCAGGCGCTTCGTTTCCGCTTCCCGCGCCCGCGCCGATCCGAATCACGGCCCGGCCCTCCTTCGATGGAAGTCTGTTCGATCGCCTCCGCTCCCGTCTCATATTCCGTCCCCGCCCGGCTCATCTTGCGCCCTCGGTTCCCGCCGTACGGAGATGGCGGCGGACAGCACCCGCCAGATTCGGCGATTCGCGCGCCTCGCTATTTATCGCGCAGCGCCCTTGCCACTACCCTGCGCGCGCGTTCCATGCCCGCTTCGATCCGCCTCTCTTTCCGTCGCAACCACCAATCTGCCGCCAGCCCCGGGATCGCTATCGCCAAGCCGGCTTCCGTGGTTATCAGCGCTTCGCTTATGCCCCCGGACAAAAGCCGCAGGTCCGACGCACCGGCCGCATGCAGGGCTGAAAATACGTCAACCATTCCGGCGATCGTGCCCAGCAATCCCAGCAGAGGCGCGGTCCTTATGATGGCTTCCAAGTATTCCCGCGGTCCGGCAAGCGCCGAAGCAGCGTCGGCTGCCGTCGCTTCAAGGTGATGCGGCGCAAGCGACCCGAAATGGCCGCGGAAAAAGCGGAGAAGCATTTCCGCCGCGAATCCGCGCTCCGAAACCAGGCGCGCCGCGCATGCCGCCGCCCCGCGCTTCTTGTAAAGCGATGCTATTTCCTCTGCCAGCTCCCGTGCCGATCCTTCCATGTCTCTCAATTCCAACCAACGCCGGACGATAAGAAACCACATCGCAAGGCACACGCCCAGCAAGATCCACATAACAGGTCCGCCGGTTTCAAACAGGCGCGCGATCGTATCCATAAGTGTTCGGACCGCTCCTGGCGCGCGCGGCCGCTTCTTCCGACATGGCTCGCGGCGCCCCCCACCCCAGGAACCGGCCTCGCCTTCCGCCGGCTGCGCCCGGCAATCCTCCCGTCCGCAGGCGTTTGTCGCGGTCGATTCGGCGATGCCCTTGAAAGTTTTTCTGTCTATCCCTTCCTTCCCAATCCTCTGCCGTCACACTTTTCCGGGCGTATCAGCCGAAGTACGTTCTCTGAGCGCAGCCACAAGACCGTTGGCCGCCGATTCGAGGCCGGCCTTTATCGTACGCGCATTGCGCGTCAGCACGGCATGGGCGAGCAGGACGGGTATCGCTATCGAGAGTCCGAATTCCGTAGTTATGAGCGCCTCGGATATGCCGCCCGACAGCAATTTGCCGCTGCCCGCCCCATGGACGGTCAGCATCTGAAATATCCGTATCATGCCTGTGATAGTCCCCAGAAGACCGAGAAGCGGAGATACCGTGGCGAAGATGGAAAGCGCTCCCATGTGGCGATCTATGCCCGGCACCTCGGCCATCACGGCCTCCTCCACGGCCTCTTCGGGATCCGCCGGCGATCCGGCAGCGCGCGAGATGCCGGCGGCGAGCACTCGGTGCGCGGGCCTCATTCGCCTTCCGGCCGCCGCCTTGACCGCGGCCGCGGCGCCCTCGAGGTCTCCGGCGCGCACGAGCGGCAGGACGCGCGACAGCAGTTCGTCCACGCCAACGCGCATCCGCCGGAGGACGACGGCTCTCTCCAGAACAGCCATCAAGGACAGTACGGCTATCAGCGCCAACGGGTACATGACGGGCCCGCCCGCCGCGAACCACTCGGCCCACGTCCTCTTCCAGATCCGCCTTTCGGAGATCGCTCCGCCCGTTATGTCCAGCACGGCCGGGAGTATTTCCCCTTGGCCGGACATCGCCTCCTTGATGGCGGCGCGCTCGGTGCTATTCAGCCGGCTGCATTCGACGTGAAAGAGGTCTGATCCTGGAGGGATTGCAGCCACGCCGCTTAAACGGCCGTCCGCCGAAACAAACATGCCCCCGAACGCGCCGAATGCCAAGAGAGTTCCGCGGCATGCGGTGCCGGCTGGCAGCACGGCCTCTGTGCCGATAATCTTGCGAACCTTCGAGGCGCCGTCGAAGCACGCCAGGTAAGCGCGGAACAGCATCTCGGCTGCCTCCAATGGGCTCGGCGTTCCGGCCCCTTCGCCGCCGCCGGCCGTTTCGCCGCCGTTTGCCGGCTTCTCCGGCCGCACCCTATTCCTTCCCATCGTACCCTCGGCGTCGGGTGCGGCATCCACTTTTCGCATCGCCTCTCCGCCAGGCGCGATCTCTCCAGGCGCGCCTCCATCGGGCGTAACCTTGCCCGCAGGGAAATTATCGCCGTCGGACATGCCGGCAAGTCGGCGTGCTGCGGAGTCGAAACGGTCGAAGATTTGCCTCGTAGGTCCGAGGCGCGCGGCCAGGGCTTGAAGGTCCTTCCGGTTTTCCAGCATGACATCGAAGGCGCGTCGCAGTTCCCGACCATATTCCGCTATTTCAGCTTCAGCCCTTTCCGCCTCCTTGGCAATCTCGGCCTCGCGCTCCTCCAGCCTTTCGATCTCGCTTTCGGCGATCCTGATCTTTTCCTCCATCTCCGACATTTCCGCCCTCATTGCGGCCCTGC
>CALKMO010000224.1 GCA_937991785.1 uncultured bacterium
GTCGCTGTTCGGCGCCGAACTGTTCATGATGGACCGGGCCGCCGACACGCTACCAACCACGCGGCCCCTTAATGGACGCGACGCCATACTCAAGATCCTCGACGGCGGCGCCCCGGACCTTCGCGGAGGTCTCGGCGGCCGCGTCCTCGACATGGGCGAATACTTCGTCCGCCTGATGCGGCCGTACCCGAAGGTCTCAAGATACGTTCATATCTATCACCCAGACCTCCAGGGCCCGATAGACGTCTGCGAACTGCTCTGGGGCAGCGGCCTCTTCCTGGCGCTCGTTGACGACGCCGACATCGTTAAGTCGCTGCTTGATCTAGTCACTAAAACTTACATCCGCTTCATGAAGCGCTGGATGGAGACGGTCGGCGCGAAGCCCGGCCCCGTGTCCGTCCACTGGTCCCTTATGCACAAGGGAACCGTGATGCTCCGCGACGATTCCGCGATGAACTTGTCGGCGGCGATGTTCGAGGAGTTCGTGGAGCCTTACGACGGCCGAGTGCTGCGGGAATTAGGCGGCGGCGCCGTGCATTTTTGCGGCAAGGGCGACCACTACATCCACCGCCTGACCGGGATCGAGAGCGTTTACGCCGTGAACCTGTCCCAACCCGAATACAACGACATGGAGAAGATATACCGGCACACGGTGGACCGCGGCATACAGCTTCTGGCGCTGGACCGCCGGACGGCCGACGAGGCCGTAGCGCGCGGGCGCCCGCTCCGCGGGCTGGTGCACTGCTGGTAGATTCGGCGGCGGAATCGGGATTAGGGGCGACCGCTATCGCAGCCGTTACGCCGTAAAGAAGCGATCCAATCGCGGAGCAAGCCGTCGGATCTTGCGCCAAGACGCCGCTGATAGCGATGCATCTGCACGATGCCCGGGCTTCGGCCCCATCCTAAGCCCGTGGGCGCCCGCGGGATCGCGCGCCTCGCCGATCCGTCCGTCTCTTACCCCGGCCGCGCCAGGTCGCCGGCGGCAGCTGCGGCAACCGCCTTGCTGGCGGCGTCGTCCAACGAATCGGCGCGTATAATATCCAGACCCGACCCGGCAAGCAGGTCCAGCCCCGTGGCGGCAAGGTTCCCTTCCAGACGGACGATTATCGGCGCGCGGGGCTTAGCCCGCCGCACTGCCTCCAGAATGCCTTCAGCAATCAAATCACAGCGCACTATACCGCCGAAGATGTTTACGAGTATAGCTTTCAATCTCGCGTCCGACGACAATATGGAGAATGCCGCCGCTACCCTTTCGCGGTCTGTTCCGCCTCCGACATCCAGAAAATTGGCCGGCGCCCCCCCGCGAAGCTTTACCATGTCCATGGTGGCCATCGCCAACCCGGCCCCGTTCACCAGGCAACCGATGTTCCCGGCTAGACGCACGTAGGAAAGGTCGTGCTTCTCGGCCTCGGCTTCCGCATCGCTCAGGTCGGACAAATCCGCCATGGACGCAAGATCGGGATGCCGGAACAGGGAGTTGTCGTCTATCTCCAGCTTGGCGTCCAGCGCCAGCAGCGCGCCGTCTTTCGTAACGGCGAGCGGGTTTATTTCGGCCAAGGCGCAGTCGAGATCCAGGAAGGCCCTGGCCAGGGCGGCCGCAAACGAGACGGCCGGGGCGAGGAGCCTGCCGGACAGGCCGAGGCAGAAGGCGAGCCTTCGCGCCTGGTATGGATGGATCCCCGCCCATGGCGACAGGACCTCCCGCGCGATCTTTTCCGGACGGCGCGCAGCGACATCTTCGATCTCCACGCCGCCCTCGGCGCACCCGATCATGACCGCCCGCGCCCCGCTCCGGTCGAGCGCCGCGGCGAGGTACAGTTCGCGCTCTATCTCATAATCGCGCTGCACATACACTTTTCTAACAAGTTTCCCCTCGGGTCCGGTCTGCGCCGTCACGAGCGGTTTTCCAAGCAGGCCGGCTGCGGCTCGGGCAGCCTCCGCAGCCGATCGGACCGGCCTCACCCCGCCGGCCTTCCCCCGGCCGCCGGCGAGTATCTGGGCTTTCACGACGGCGCTGGTCCCGCCGAGCTTCTCGAAAGCCGCCGCGGCTTCCTCCGGCGCCGCCGCCACTATCCCTTCCGTCACGGATACGCCGTACCTGCGAAGGAGATTCTTAGCTTGGTATTCGTGCAATCTCATCGCTCGCCTTCCTCTCGGATCGCCGCCGCCATGAAAACGCCCATCGAAAGGCGTCGAAGCCGGACGTGCGTCTGGGCGCGGGATTTTACCTGGAACTGGCCCGCATGGGAACTCTAGGAACGGACCTCGGCTCCGAGTCCCAATCCCATCCTAGCGGCGCGTTTTCGCGCCGAGCAATACTTGAAAGCTCAAGCCCGGCGCGGCATAAGAATTCCGCGCGCAGTCATGTTGAGCGCCACCTATTGCGTCGAGCGGAGCAAATTGAACGGGCATGCCGTCGCCGGCAGGCGGCGGGCTGCCTTCCGCTTCGGGGAAAGGCCGGCGTGTGGAGATCCCGATGCGCCTTGCGCTTTCGGTGCGGGGATGTAATCGTCCTGGACCGCCCAGCTAACCCAAGCCCTCGGAGGAATGCGACGTTGGTACTGCGAAAGAAGCCCCGCGACGTCCCCGGCCAAGGATCGCTCTTCGATATCCTCGAGGCGGTCCAAGAGCAAATCCGACGACGTTCCGACTCCGCGTCGCCGAAAACCTCCGCGCATACGCCGCCCCCTGCTGGAGATCGGCAGACAGCCGGTTCGGCCGCGCACGGCTCGGGCGGACCGATTCCGCCTTCGGCGCCTTTGCAGTCGGCCGTTCGAACAGATCCCACGCGCGATGGCGGGGCGGTTTCCGATCCGAACCGGGCCGCAGATCGCCCCGCCGGCGGATCTTCTGCCGCTTCGGTCCCCGAATGGGACGCGGGAGCGGAGGTGTTGCGGTTGCTTTCAGAATTCGGATGGAAAAGACCGGCGCGGGAGGCGGAGGTCGAGTACTATCCGTACGCTACGCTTAGACACACGATCCGCGCGCGGAACGGCCGCGTGATGGTCAGGCTGCACGACTCGTTCAGGAAGGCGCCGGCGCCGGTCGTGCGCGCCATGCTTGGGATCCTCGTAGCCAGAATCTGCCGCCGCCGCGATCCGCCCGGAGCCGTCCGGATTTACAGGAAATACCTCGCATCCCTCCCCGACGATGTTTTGGACGGCTGTGGCGCGGCGGATCGCCGACGCGAGGTCAAGGATCTGCCGGTCGGCCGCTGGCAGGATTTGCGCAAGGTAAAGGATCGTGTGGACGCCTCTTTTTTCGGCGGCGCTATGGGCGCCGTTCGAATCTCCTTCAGCCCTGCCAGCGCCCGCAGGCGCCTGGGCAGCTACGACCGCGCCCGGAATCGCGTCCTTATAAGCAGGATCTTCGACCGCCCGGACGTGCCATCCTACGTGCTCGATTACATGGTTTACCACGAACTGCTGCACGCAATGTACCCGGTCAGGCGCGAGGCCGACGGCAGGCGCAGCTTCCATTCCGGGGAATTCCGCGCCGCCGAGCGCCGGTTCCCGCGCTACCGCGAGGCTGCAGCGTGGATAAGCAAGATGCGTTGAGCGCGGCCGGCTCGAAGCCGTCGTCGCCGCCGGGTCCGTTTTCGACGAGCTCTTCGCGCGAGCGCCGGGCGCGACGCCGCCGACGATAAAGCACCGGCGCGCCGAGCAGCTGCGGCGGCGGCCCGGCGCGGTCTTAAGCGGCTTCCCGGATGCCATCCTTCGTCCGCGGTCCATCCCCCGCCCGCATACTGCCGTCCCGAACCGGCAGCCGGCTCGCCGACAAATCCGTGACTAACCGATAGCGGCGTGTTAAGATTTCATAAGGATTGAGCCGTTCTCCCGCTCCGATCGCCGTGTTAGGCACGCCGAAGCGGGCTTCGATAACGGAGTCAACGGCGGGAAATAATTCGGCGAGACTCGAGAAGATGGGCCGGATTGAGAGCAGGTTCAAGGTTCACGACAAATACCAGTTCGAAGTCAAGCTCGACTACGAAATGGACCTTTCAAAGCGAATCGATAACTACCGGATCGAGGCCTTCTTTTTTCTGCCGGTGAATCTCGGCATAAACGCCCTGAGTTACCCGAAGGATCTGTTCTACAGGGATCTGCTCTCGTATACCCGCTATAAGACTCCGGTCATGTCTTTCGACGAGATACTCGACGAGTCGAACGTTCTCAGTCCCCTGACGCGACTCTACATGTTCCGGCCGTCCCGGCCGCCAGATGCGACGGGCGCTTCGACAGAAGCTGCGGCCGGCGCGGAGAGAGGAAGGGCCGGAGGAGGCGGGAGACGCGGCGGGAGAGGCGTCGGGAAAGACGATGCTGTGGATAGCCCGGCGGCAATGGCTAGCGGCGAAGGCGGCCGCGAGACGATGTCGGACGGGGGGGCGGATGCGAGCGTCGCGGCTCATAGTTCCAGTTCTGGCGCAGCAGCGGACGGACGGACTGGCGAGGGAACGCATGGCGATAAGGCGCAATGCACCGTACGGCCTGAACTGACGGCCGGCGGGAAACTGCCGCCGGTGGTTTACGAGCTCAGGATGCTGGGAGCGATAGTAAAGAGCACGTCCAGGGACGACGGCGACTTCATATTGAATCGCCTGAAGGATCTGCCCGCCGACGGTTCGGCCAACGCAGGGGAGGTAGCGGATGCGAAGCACATAGTATCGGAATTCCTGGCCAAGACGGAAAAGTTCTTCGCCCGTTTCAGGGAGCTCAGGAGGGAATACCTATCGCCGCGGGCCGCGCCCGAATGGCAGGAGACGTTCAACATACTCGACGAGGCAATGTCCGCGCAGGTGGAGCGGGTAATCTTCAGTATAGGCAGGGCGATCGGAGAAAAGGTTGCCGCCTACCCAGCGTTGGCCGATCTACTGGAAGATTCCAGAAGGCATATCGCCAGGGAGGTCGAGCACCGCAAAGGGGCGGGATACCCTTGCGATCCCGATGCGTCTGGCGGCGAGCAAGGTTATGAAGCCTATCTGCACCGTCTTGGCATGTTGAAAAAATTCTGCGGTTCGGTTCTGTACCTGAGCGCCTCAACCGATGCGGCGCCGACGGGTATGACTCACTTGCTTTACGGCATCGCGGCCGCCGCGGCCATGGCCTTCGCGATACTGGTCTCCCTAGCGACTATGAGGCTGGTCCCGGCCGAGAGCGCCGTCTTCCTCTTGGCTGCCATAGTAGCCTACGCCTTCAAGGATCGAATAAAGGACGTACTGAAGTCTTCCTTCTCGCGCCGGATGGCATTGGCCCTTCCCGACCGCAGGACGCTTCTTAAAGATCAAGCGCTAGGCGGAAGGGCGGTCGGCGTATGCAGGGAAGCGATGTCTTTCATCCCGACATCTTTGGTGCCGCCGGATGTTGCCGCCTGCAGGGCCAGACCGACCGGTCTATTGGAAGAAGAGGCAAAATACGAGCAGGTCTTCAAATACGAAAAGGACATCGCGCTCTACCCTCGACGGGTGCGGAAAGGCCATGTCAGGGTCAGGGCCATAAACGATATACTGAGATTTTCGGTGCGCCATTTCCTCTACAAGATGGACGAACCCGTCAAATCGCTCCCGGACTTCGGAAGCGGCGACCTGGAACGGAAACTTCCGCTGGCCAAAGTCTACCACGTGAATGTGGTCTTCAGATTCTCTTACGGCGGTAGCGCAGGAGACGCCGCGGCTCTCGAAAAACTGCGCCTGATACTGGACCGCGACGGCATCAGGCGCATAGAGACCGGCGGAGGAAAAATCTTGAGGCTCGAATGATTCCTGTTCCCCGGGTTTCCTCACACCGGCAGACGCACGCTGCCGATCAAGGAACGGAAGTCGGCCAAACCCTGTTCGGCCAGATACTCTTCGAGGTCGCCGGCGAGCCTGTTGAGCAGGTCGGGATCGAAAAAATTGGCCGTCCCGATCTGTACGGCCGAGGCGCCCGCCATGAAGAACTGCGCTGCGTCCTCGACCGAACATATTCCGCCCGACCCTATTAACGGGAATTCCGGCAGCGACCGATGCACGCGATATAACAAGCAGAGCGCCAGCGGCCGGATGGCGGGCCCGGAAAGTCCGCCGGTGACATTGGCGACCGCCGGCTTTCGGGTCTTTGCGTCTATGACCATGCCCGGGAAAGTGTTCGATACGACCGCCCCGTCGGCGCCTTCGGAAGCGCACGCCTTCGCGACCTCGACGATATCCGGTGCCGACGGGGTAAGCTTGACGATCATAGGCTTCCGCGAAATGCGCCGCAGCCTGGCGGCAAGCGATCCCGCCAGGCGAGGATCGGATCCGAACGATGTGCCGGATTTGACGTTCGGACACGAAACGTTTATTTCGAACCCATCCACGGCATCTTCGTACGCCAGCCGTTCGACTATGGCCGCGTATTCGTCTGCCGATTCACCCGCCACGCTGACTAAGACCTTAGTGGGCAGCGCTGCCAGGGAGGGCAGTTTTCGAGATGCGAAAGTTTCCAGGCCGCAATTTTCGAGGCCTATCGAATTGAGCATTCCGGCCGGCGTCTCGCATATGCGCGGAGGCGGATTGCCCTCGCGGGGCCGAAGCGTGACGCTTTTCGTAACGATGCCGCCCAACAGCGAAAGATCCACCACGCCGTCCAAATCAGTCCCATAGCCGAAGGTTCCCGACGCGGTCAGGAATGGGTTTTCGAGCCTCAGCGATCCGATGGAAGCGCTCAGATCCACACGCCTACCCCTTTTTGTCTTACCCGCATGTCGCATTCCGCTGCGCAGTTGCTGCGGCGCCGCCGCGTCCGCATCCGGTTGGCGAACCCCAATCATCCCCCGCCTGGGGAAAGCCGGCAGGCGCCGGCACCCCATTAAGCGTGGAAGTTCCCCCAGCGCGCACGGCGCCGTCCTCCGCCGGACCTGTCTGAAACACGACTATTGCCTTCCCGGCGATTGCCGCCATGGATAAGGAAGCTTCCGCCGGGCCTGCGGGGCGGGGCCGAAAACGCCGGGCGCGCGGCGCGTTAGGCGCCGAGCCGCCCCGGTACCGCGCTAACGATCTGCGCCGGGCGGCTTGCCAAATTTGTCCTCGGACGGCGGAGCGGCCGCAGCTCCGGCCCCAGCGTCCGCCTTCCCGCGCCCGGATAACAGCGCCTCCGGGAGCAGATACATCGCCACGCCGACGCATATATAGATATCCGCCACATTGAACACAGGCCATACGCGGATATCTATGAAATCAAGAACCTTTCCCCACGCGAGCCGGTCAACGGCGTTCCCGGCTGCGCCAGCCATGAGCATGGCGAAGGCCCACAGATGGATCGCTGGAGCCGATGCCCGGCAGCGCAGGTACAGCCATATCAAGAATGCCACCGCAGCCGCAGATATTATGATGACCAGATATATGGGAAATACCTCGATGCCGAAAGCCACGCCCGGATTGCGCACCGGCGTGATGTGGAAAGCGCCGGGGATAAGGGGGTAGGTCTCCGGCCTCCCGATCCCATCCAGCAGGCCGAAGACGACGGCTTTTGAGCATTGGTCGAGCGCCAAACCCGCCGCCGCTGCGGCGAAAAACGCCACGGGCCGTCGAATATCCATACAGGTGGTTCACCTCGTCATTCTTCGGCCTCTTCGTCCGCATCGAAGGAAGCTTTCCCATCTTCCTCCTCTTCTCGAAGGCGCGACCCCTCCTGCCGGGACGCTTTCCTCCGGTAGTCTATCTTCTTCTGGCACGCGATGCACGTAGTGGCGAACGGCATCGCTTCCAGCCGCGTTTCCTCTATCGCCTTGCCGCATTCCTCGCACAGGCCGTACGTGCCGTTCTCGATCTTGGCGAGCGCCTCGTCAACCTTGCGCAGGAATTCATCCTCGCTCTCCATCGAAAGCATCAGGGTATCCATGTCCAAGGTTTCGGAGGCGGCGTCGGCATTCTCGCCCGGCATCCTCGATGTGCCTGTCGTTTCCTTGGAGGAGGCCGAATCCTGCGAGAGCGAATCAATGGCGCCCAGCAAGGAGCGCCGTTTTTCGAGCAACATATCCCGCAGTTTCGCAAGCCGTTCCTCGTCCATCGCCGCTCCCGTCTCCGCATCGCATCGCAACCACGAAGATTCCCCCGTTTCATCCCGCCGACTGCGGCGCCGATTAGACCCGCAAGCATACAGTTGTCAAGGGATGCTCGCGTGCGTCCTTGCTATCGAGTGCATGGCCGTAACTGCATGAAGTTTTTAGCGTCGGGCAGCGATGCTCTTTTCAGTGAGGGTTTGCCAAGGACGCTTTCCCGAGGAGAAGAGTAGTCGGACTGAGCGAAGGGCAGCGGAAGGGCCGGGGTGGTTTGGCCGCGATGCCGAGCCATCGGACATTGCCGCCCTGCCTTCTCCGCTTGTCTATGGCATCCGCACATTTACGGCCATGCCCCATTGTTATCTCGGCAGGAGGTCTTTCGAAAGGCGTGAATACGAAAAGCTGCCGGCCTTCGGCGGGCGGAGGTCTCCCCTTCTCCCGTGCCCACGCCCCTGCTCCTGCTCTTGGCGCGGAGGCCGAACGATCGCGCGGACGTGTTCGGATTCTGTTCGTAGTAACGGCTGCTCCGGAAGCCAGGGTCCGGAATCAGGAGCGATCGCATTTGCGCTGTTCCGAACGGGGACGTTTTGTTTTTGCGCCGGTCGGGCCGGATGCTAAATTCGTGCGACGCTTCGGTGCGGGCCAAGCGGCCGGGCGCGGGACCGGGGGGCCGGAGCGGCCGGTCCCGGACGCATTGTGCGGCGCAGGCTGCCCTTTCGCCTTGGGGCCACGCGACTGGGCCTGTTCGCGACCGGATATTCGCGGGGCCCGCCGAAAAATGCTCGAAAGCTTTTCCTGGAAGGAGGAAGCGATGGCAGGCAAATGCATCAGGAGGGTCGGGATACTTACGGGAGGCGGCGACTGCCCAGGTCTGAATGCCGTAATCCGCGCGGTGGGCAAGACGCTTATCAACGACTGCGGAGTCGAGGTTTTCGGCGTAGAGGACGGCTTCCGCGGCCTGGTGCTCGACCACGTCAGGCCGCTGTCATACAAAGATCTATCGAACATTCTCACCCTTGGCGGAACCATACTCGGTTCGAGCAACAAGGATAACCCATTCGAATTCTACTCGGAATCCGAAGGCAAACCGGGAAAACGAGACCGATCGGACGACGCCCTCCGCACCTACAGGCGGCACCGCCTGGACGCATTGGTCTGCCTGGGAGGCGACGGCACTATGTCCATCGCCGCAAGGATAGCAAAGATGGGCGTTAATATCGTAGGCGTACCGAAGACGATAGACAACGACCTCGCAGAGACGGACCGCACTTTCGGATTCGATACGGCCGTTTCGATAGTCTCGGAGGCGCTCGACAGGGTGCACACCACGGCCGCCAGCCATCACCGGTGCATAGTGGTCGAGACGATGGGCAGGTACGCCGGATGGATCGCGCTGTACGCCGGGGCCGCCAGCGGCGCGGACGTCATCTTGATCCCCGAGATACCTTTCGATCCAAAGGCGGTATGCGAAGTCGTCCGGAGCCGCTACGACAACGGGAAGGTGTGCACGATAATCTGCGCGGCCGAGGGCGCAGTGCCGATCGGCGGGCACATGGTGGTCGAGAAGACGGTAGCCGCTTCGCACGACCCTATAAGGCTCGGCGGTATAGGCAAGGTCGTCGCAGACATCATAGAGAAGGAGACCGGAGTCGATTCGCGCGCCGTCGTGCTGGGCCACGTGCAGCGCGGAGGGACTCCTACTCCATTCGATCGCGCGCTCGCCACTTGCCTGGGACATGCCGCAGCCATGCTGGTCATGGCCGGACGCTTCGGGCGGATGGTCCGCCTGAAGGATGGGAAAATAAGCGACGTCGAGCTGTCCAAGGTGGCCGACAAGGTTCGGAAAGTTCCGCCCGACGAGCCGCTGTTGTTGGCCGCCATGGCGGTCGGGACTTCATTTGGCGTCCGGCGGGACCTTCCGGCCGGCCGAATGCATGCCTGGAGACGCGCCGGGCGACGGTAAAGCGAAAGGCGGGAAAAGAGGAAAAGGCGTCCGCACCGGTAGGATGCTCCGCATCGTCTTTCTTCGCCCGAAGAAATGAGGTCTCCGGAACGGGCAGCCGGCGGATCAAAGCGGTCCGCGCGGCTCGGCACCGAGGGCTATATATGCCGTTTCCTTGCGGAGAAAGCGCCGGTCCGTTTATATTAATTCGCGCGGCGGCGGAAGGCATACATTTCGGCGGATGGATGGAACTGCCGGACCGTGGAGGCGCGCAACGCGCGAAGGGTTCTGGAATGCGGGCCGGGCGCTAAGCGGGGCTCATCCAGCCGCCCTGCGCAGCCAAGGACAAGGACCCCTGCCGATATCATCCCTGTTGGCCGGAGAGCGGCTTAGCGTTACTGGAGGCTTGAGAGCGTGAAATCCGACGAGATACTGCGCGAATTCATAGGGCTTTCGAACGAATTCGGGCGAGATCCGCGCCAGGTTCTCGCCGGAGGAGGCAACAGTTCCGCCAAGGACTGCGACGGCACGATGTGGGTCAAGGCCAGCGGCAAATCCATGGCAGACATGGAGCCGTCCGACGCCCTCAGGATGGACCGCACGAAGGTGCTGGCGCTGCTGGACGATCCGGAGCTTGCCGGAAGCGGCGAGGAGACGGAAGTCCGCCTGGCCGAACGCCTGCTGGAGGCACGGATTGACCCGCCGGAGGCGTCCATGCGCCCCTCGGTAGAGACGATACTTCACGCCGTGATGCCGCAGAGGTACGTGATGCACACGCACCCCGAGGCTGCGAATGCAGTCGCTTGCTCAAGGGAAGGGAGAAAGGCGTTCGAACGGCTCGGCTTCGGGCGGGGCGCGCGCGCCGCATGGCTTGATTTCGCCGACCCGGGCCTGCCGCTGGCGAGGGCGATCCGCCGTCTTCTGGACGATTTCTCGGCGCGGCGCGGCGGGCCGCCGAACGTAATCTTCATGGCCAACCACGGCGTCGTGGTCGCTTCGGACGGCTCCGGCGAGGTGCGCCGCTTGGCTCGCGCAGTAGAGCGATGCGTGGAGGCCGCCATCCGCAGGCGGCTGCCGGCCCGCCCGTTCGGTCCGGCCGCTTCCCATCCGCTGGACGAGAACCGCATGGCGGATGCGATAACGAATATCGCGCCGCTGATAAGGCGCCAGTTTGCAGGGCCGAGGCCGGTTGCGACGGCGATGGCGTCGGCCGACATTCTGGAGTTCGTATGCTCGAAGAACGGGCGGCGCCTTGCGCTCGGCGGCCCCACGACGCCCGACCAGATAGTCTACTGCGGCCTGGACCCCCTGTGGATCGCCCGGCCCGGCGCGGCTGGCCGTACCGAACGGACCGGCAAAGTGGCGAAGGAGAAGGCGGAGGCCGGCGGGAACGGATCCGAAGCCTACGGCCGGCGCGCCGACGAGGCCGCCGTAGCGGCGGCGTTCGAAAAATACCGGAAATCGCACGGCGGGCAGGACCCCAGGATAGTGCTGGTCGAAGGGGTTTGCGGCTTCGCCATAGGCCCGACACCCAAGGACGCCGACACCGCAGCCGCGGTTTACAGAAACGCCGTGGCGGTCATGCGCGGAGCATCCGCCTTCGGAGGTACCCATCCGCTGCGGCGATCCACGGCCTCGGCCATAGATCGCTGGCGATGGGAGCACTATCGCCGCAAGATCGCGGCAGGATCCCTTTTCGGCAGGGCAGCTGGAAAGGTGGCCATAGTAACAGGTGGCGCACAGGGCGTCGGCAAGGGCATCGCTCTGGGACTCGCATCCGAAGGCGCTTTCGTTGCCGTCGCGGACATCAATTTCGAAGCCGCAAAGGAGGTGGCGGACGAAATAGGGCGCCTCTACGGCGGCGGACGGGCCATTCCGGTCAAGGTTGATGTGACTAGCGAGGACGATGTGCGCGCAATGGTCGCCGCCGTCGCGCGCCGCTACGGCGGCCTCGACGTAATGATTAGCAACGCCGGCATCCTTAAGGCGTTCAAGATCGCGGAATTTCCATCCGATACGTGGCGCCGCATCCTGGAAGTCAACCTTACCGGTTATTTCCTCTGCGCGAAGGCTGCCGCGCCGGTCATGGCCGCCGGGGGCGGGGGCGACATAATCCAAATAAACTCGAAGTCCGGCAAGAAAGGCAGCAAGCACAACGCCGCCTACGCCGCCTCCAAGTTCGGCGGCATAGGCTTGACCCAGAGCATCGCGCTGGATCTGGTCGAGGACGGGATAAAGGTCAACTGTATATGTCCGGGCAACTTCTTCGACCTGCCGCTGTGGTCTGCGCCGGGCGGGCTGTTCGATCAGTACAGGAGCAAGTACGGCAACGTGTCGCGCGAGGAGGTGCGGCGGATATACGAATCCCAGATACCCATGAAACGCGGCTGCCAGGTTAGCGACGTCCTCAAGACCATATTGTACATACTCGAACAGGAATACGAGACGGGACAGGCATATAATGTCACCGGCGGGCAGGAGATGAGATGACGGCGCGGCGATGGCGCCCGATCCCCGCGTCAAGCGCGCATCGAGCTCGAGATGACCCGTGACGATGCCGCAACGGCGCCAGTCGCCGGCAGCCGAGCCTTGGAGGACCGATATGCCTTCGAGCGTTTGGAACGACTACCAGCGCGTGAAGTATCGCCTTCCCGAGAAGACTTGGGTCTGGCAGTTGAGCGGCGCGGGCTTCGACGAGCTGCGCCTGGTTGAGATCCCGCGCCCAAGGCCGGGGCCGGAAGACATCGCGTTCCGCGTGGATTCCAACAGCCTGTGCTTCTCCGACACCAAGGTTATTGCGCAGGGCGGCGGCCATCCGAGGCTTGCAGGATACGATATCGCCAAAGATAAGGTCGTCCTGGGTCACGAGATGTCAATAACGATCGCCGAGCGCGGCGATAAGGCCGATCCGTCGTTCAAGGTCGGCGACAGGTACATAGTCCAGGCGGATATGCTCAAGTACAACACCGCCGTCGGCTACGCCGTATGGGGCGGGCTGATCCAATACGGGGTCTTCGACAGGCGCGTGCAGGAATATCTGATCCCCGTCGCGAAGCGGATCGGCTATTCCGAGGCGTCGCTGGTGGAGCCTTGGGCATGCGTTGAGGCATCATACCACAGGGCCGATCTTGGCGACCGCGACGAGATCCTGTGGCTGTGCGGCGGAGGCGGACCGATGGGCCGGATGCACTTGGTCCGGGCCTTGAGCCTCAAGAAGACCGGCGCCTGCCGCAGCCTTCGGATGATAGCAGTGACGGACGTCAGCGGAGCCCGCTTGGCAAGCGTAGAGTCCAGATACGGCCCGGAAGCGGCAGGACTCGGCATAAAACTCGTCTGCCTCGCCCCGAACGCCGCGGATTTCGAGGAAAAGATGCGCCAAGCCATGCCGGACGGCGCCGATTACATCGTGGCGCTGGCGCCGATCCCGCAGGTCGTCGAAGACGCCCGCCGCAGGCTCAGAAGATACGGCGTCCTGAACCTGTTCGCTGGGCTCAAGCGCGGCACGGGCGATGTCAAGCTGGGCGACATCCACTACGACCAGCACACCATCACGGGCAACAGCGGTTCGATGATCGAACACATGGTCAAGGTCCTGAAAATGGCGGAGAAGGGCATCCTCGACACTAACTCCTCGGCCGGGGTTATAGCAGGGTTCCGCGCGGCGAAGGAAGGCCTGCAGGCCGTGGCATCAGCATCCGCGGAAAACAAGATCGTCGTGTACCCGCAGATAATGGATCTCCCGCTGACGCCGGTCGAAAAGATGACCGATGCGATTCCGAATTCGCCGGACGGCCTCCGCGAAAAACTGGCCCGCGGCATGTGGACCCGCGAGGCCGAAAAGGCCATGATTGAGGCCCTGTGGAAGAAGCCGGCAGGACTGGCCTGACCGCGACCCGCCCATATATCTTTTTCGAAACGACCCGATCGCATGGTCTTCGACGCATCGCTGTCGGGCTCGACCAAAAAGGCCGGACGGTCGCGGCCGCCGGCGCACAGAGGATAAAGGTGTAGTAGAAATAGGGGACCCGCTGGGCAATGCGGCCGGTTGCTAAGGTCCGGGAGCGGCTTTTGCAATTGCGCGACTATTGTGCCGTGGCTTTGTTGCGTAATTCGCGCCATACTCTATTTGAAGCAATGAGTTGAGCGAAAAAGCATTCGCCGCGAGTCTGCGTTATAACTTTTTGTTTGGCAAGGTCTTATGTCTTTTATGCAACAAAGCCTTGTGCCGTTCTTTTTTTGAGCGCCGGCGTTTTGACTTGCACATTCCCAAAAAGCTCAAGGCCGTGTAGCGGCCCATCCTCTTCTCGTACTTTTGCACGCCATATGCTGCCGAAGCATCTCGGCAACGCATGCTCCTCCCAACCTGACTGCGATGTTTTGTGTGTCTTCCCGCCTGCTCCGCTATTTCGCGTTGACCGCAGCCTTCATCGGCCTTAGAACCTATTCTGGCGGCAGCCGCTTTGGCGATGGGTTGATTCGGCCGAGCGCGACCCGCATAACGTCGGATGGATCGGTATGATTTTTAACGCCGCCGTCGCGGAAGCCAAAAGGCTCCAGGCGCAGATGGCGCTGGAGGCGAGCCTCTCTATTGAAGAGCGCATCCTGCGCGGGATGCTCGCCACCCCTTCGCATCTCGCGCAGCAGATCGCCCGCTGCGTCGGCCGGCTGCTGGACGAAAACAGGCCGATCCGTTACTGCGAGCCTTTCATGGGCACGGGGCCGTTTTACTCGGCGCTCCGCTGGGTGGTCCCGCGCGAGGCGATAGAGTCCGCGACCGGCATCGAGATAGACGGCGAGTCGGCCAGGGCGGCGGCCGGCCTGTGGAGCGGGGAGGGAGTCCGCATATTTCAAGGAGATTTTTTGGAGGCCTTGGATGCCCAACCACCCCTCGCGCGACCGAACCTAGTCATGTGCGATCCCCCATGTTTCAAGCCGGAACAGCTCAAACAGTCGTACAAGCTCCAGTTGCAGGATCGCGTCATGAAGGCCGCAGGAATCCGGGTCAGCCCGCTGGCGCCGTACTACGTATACGCTTTCCTCCTGGCCGGAGAATGGATGGAAGAAGGCGGCCTGGCGGCGTGGCTTGTTCCGGCGGAGTTCATGAGTTCGAAGTACTCGGATCCGATGAGGAAGTATCTTGTGGAGCGCACATCGCTCATAAGGGTCCACAGACTCGACCCGCGTACGGCGGGCTCCGAAGACGTATGGATATCCTCGGCCATCATAATATACCGCAAGGTCCTCCCTAAGAAGGATTCTAAGGTCCTCTTCTCGTTCCGCGGTCCGCTTTCCGATCCGGTCATATCGCAGGAGGTCGCGTTGGGCGAACTCGCCGGCAACCCGTTATGGGAATCGTATCCGTTCGTGCGCGTGCGGACCGAGGAGGAAATGGCTGGAGGCAAGAAGGAGGGCAAGTAGCGGCGCCCGGCGCGCGCCCGGAAGGTTCGAAGCTCCGTCGCTTCGGCAGAGGCAACCGTGACGCCTTCTGGCGGTTCGCGCGGAGGCGGCCGGTCCGCTTCAGCCGCATTTCGTATTGGCCGCGATTCTGCCGACCGGCGGCAGGTCGTCCCGATGGCTCGGATGGCGCATGGCGATATGCCGCCGGCGCAAGCGGCGAAAGTTAAGCGCAGCCAGTTCGACCCGGGCGCGGAGAGATACGGTGTTCCCGTGGACCTCATTTTCTGCAGCCGTTGCGGACGCAGGCTGACGGCGGGCTCCAAGGGGGATCTCTGCCCGACCTGCCGGGAGGAAACCGGCTCCGATCTGTCAGGCCGCCAGAAATTAGCGATCTCTACCGGCCCGATCGTGTGGCTCGCCGCACTGGCGGTTGTGGCGATAATAGCGGCGATAGCGTGGCTGATCGAATCGCGCATTTGATTCTGTCGTAACTACCCGTTCCGGCGGCGGGTACGGCGCTACGTTCGGAGGGGACGCGGCCGCATCTGACGGGATGCGCATCGCGCATAAGGCCTGCGGCGGATGACGAGGCCGGCCGTACGGCAGGAAGAACGATGGCTATTTGTGGGATGAAGGCTGGCAGACAGGCATCATAGAACATAGGGAGGCGACAAGGGCGCAGGCGCGTTCTGGGGCGATGCGAATATATCGCCCGGTCGGCCCCTTGGCGGACGGCGAGATCATCCGCCAAGATGTCCGAACCGCGCGCAAGTCTTTGTCGTCCGGCGCCGGACGCTCCGAAATAAGGAGGAGCGAGCATCGAAGGGGAGATATCCGTGGAGAAGTGTTTTTCCGCTGTGATTGGAACTTCCCGGCTGGAGAAATGCCGGGCGGCGATTGCGGCGGCCGTCCTCGCCGCCGGGATGATCGGACAGCATCAGGCGGCGGCCGTTTCGACCGCCGATCCCCTACCCGCCCGCGAAATGCATAACGTCGAAATCTACAAGCGCCTCTCGGCGGCGGTCGTCGGAATACGTGCCAGGAACCCCAAAGGCGGCCCCGGCGCAGGCTACTTCGGTACCGGCGTCGTTATAGATCCCGGCGGACTGATACTCACTACCACCACCACAGTACCGTCGTGGGCCGCCGACGTGAAAATATACTTTACCGATGGGCGCATATTGCCTGCATCCATAGTGGAGACCAGCGACCAGACCGAGGCCAGCCTGATAAAAGTGGAAGGGAAAGATTTCGTCCATATGAAGCTGGCGGATTCCCGCAAATACAAGGCCGGCGACACCGTCTATTCCTGGGGCAACCCGTACCTTACCATAGAGAGGGACGGGCAGGTATCGCTCAGTATGGGCGCAATAAGCGGCATCTATAGGATGTACAGTTTCGACGATCAGAGCAGATACGAGGGGCCGGCGATCGAAACCGACGCCGCCATAAACCCAGGCTCTGACGGCGGGCCGCTGACCGATGTCGAGGGGAATCTGCTCGGCATCCTGAGCCTCGCCTATTCGCGCTCGCGCTGGCTCGGGATCGCGGTGCCGAGCTGGGAAATATCGCAGTCGCTCAAGGCGCTCAAAGACGCTCGGTTCGCGCCGCCTCCGGATACGAGGAGGCACCCGGCAGGCGTAATGGAGGAAGGCATAGCCGCCGCATCCCGGCGGGTCGGGGAAGCGGTGGTGCGGATAAAGGTTGCTCGCGAGGGCGACAAGCCGCCGCCTCCGTTCGGTCCGGCGGTGAATCGCCCGCGGAACGAGGTGGCCAGGATGGAGGCCGCCCGTCCGGTCGGCGCGGGATGCAGCGGCGTCGTCCTGGATGCGGGCGGCCTCGTGCTAACCTGCGCCTACAACGTGGAGGGCAAAACGACTTCCATCGAAGTAACCACGGCCTCCGGAGAAAAGTATCCCGCCGAAGTCCTGGGCGCGGCCGAGGTCGGAGACATCGCTCTGCTTAAAGTAGAACTGCCGCCGGGTAAAACGCTGCCGAAACCGCCGAAGTTCGGCCCCGCCGAAAGGCACAAGGTCGGGGCGGTCGTGGCGGTTCTCGGACGCAGCGAGGAGGATCTCTCGCTTACGCTGAACGCTGGGATAGTTAGCGCCGTCAGGCGGCTAGATGGGACGGCCATCCAGACCGACGCCCTCGTCAATTACGGCAACCTCGGCGGCCCGGCGATCAATCTGGACGGCGAGGTTATCGGCATCGCGGCGCACCTGAGCGAGAAATCACACTGGCGCCAGAATTGCGGCGTCAGCCTGATAACGAAATGGGAGGCAATTTCCGCCGCGCTGCCCGACTTGAAGGCCGGCAAAAGCATCCCGGCGCCTAAGAAACCGTTCCTGGGCGTCAGCCCGGAGTTCGGGGCGCTGGACATAAGGGGCGTCAAGGTCCAGCGCGTGATCCCGGACAGCCCGGCGGCAAATGCCGGCATAAAAGAAGGAGACATTATCGTGGCCCTTGGGGCCTCTAAGATAGAATCCTGGAACGATCTGCTGGAAGCCATCAGGAAGACGAAGGGCGGCGAGCAGATATCCGTCAGGATACGGCGCGGCGAGGGGGAAGTCACGCTGACGGTGACGATGGGAGAAAAATGAACCGCCGGGACGGCACGGCGGGAACCGGCTGGAATGGAAGCCAATGCAAACGGACCGGAGGGCGAAGCAGCCGACTGGTCGCTGATGGCGAACCGATGCGGAACGGCCGGAGCGACAGGGCGAAAAAGGAGGGCGCGCCTATCAGGATGGCGGGAGCGCGCGGGAATGCAGCCGGAACCGCCTTAGAGTCAGAGGCGGCCCGCCGCCGAGCGGGCCCGGCCGCCGCCTTGTTGCTGCTGTCCGTACTGGCGCCTGGGGGGCTAGCTTACGCCGCCGGCGCGCCGGAAAGCGTCGTAATCGTCGTAAACTCGGATAGCTGGGCATCGAGGGCGATAGCCAACGAATATGCCGCGCTGCGCGGAATACCGCCGTCGAACGTCATATCCCTTCCCGCGCCGCCTGCGGTAGAGAAGGTTGCGGCCGAAGAGTTCCGCCGGCACATATTGTCGCCGCTGCTCAGGGAAATGCGCGACCGCGGCATCGCCGGCCAGATAGACTGCATCGCCTACTCGGCCGATTTCCCCACAGCCGTGGACATATCCGGAGACATCGGCGGGCGGAAGCTCCATCCGATCTTCGGCCGCACGGCCTCGATAACCGGCCTTACCTATTTCTACCGATGGGCGATTGCCGGAGACGTATCTTTTTTGGAGTTGGATGCGAACCGCTACGCCCGCCGGCTCGCGGGCCGCACTCGCGACGGACCCTGGTCGGCCGGCGAACAGGCCATGTATGCCGAGGCGCTGCGGCTGATGGCCCCCGGAGACGGCGGACATGGCGGCCCCGGAAGCGGCGATCGCGGCGGGACCGGAAGCGGCGCGGACAGCAGCGGCGGAACCGAAGAGGGCAGGCGAAGGGACGGCGGGTCGGATGCTGCGAAGAAAGGCGGGAACAAATCGGCGGAAGACCGGGGCGCGGCGGGGAAAAGCGGGGAAGCGGACCGCGCGGCGCGGCTCGAAAAGGCGCTGGGAGCGCTGACGGAACTTGCGAGGAAACATCCCGCATCGGCCAATGTCCGCTACAACATCGCCTGCTGCCTGGCGCTGGTGGGCAGGCGCGACGAAGCCGCGGCGGCGCTGGCCGAGGCCGTGGCGCGCGGCTGGCGCGACGCCGACCACGCCGCCAAGGACCCGGACCTCGCCGGCCTCCGCGGACGGCGGGACTTCGAAGATCTGCTCGCGAAAATGCGATCGCCCGACTTCGACGTCGAACCCCCGCGAGGCTTCCGCGCCTCGACGGCCTGGGACGCCGGCGGGAAGTCCGCCGGCGCGGCCGGTTCCGGCCACAGGTACATGCTGTCCATGATGCTGGCATGCACATCCGGCAGGGGGAACTCGGTCGCAGAGGCGATTTCGTACCTGCGCCGGAGCGCCTCCGCGGACTTCTCCGCGCCGAAAGGGATGGTCTACTTCATGGAAAACAGCGACGTCCGGTCCTCCGCGCGCCACTGGGCCTTCCGCAGCGCCGCCGAACGCCTCCGCGATATGGGCGTGGGCGCCGAGATTCTCAAGGGGATACTGCCTGCATCGAAGCATGACGTCGCTGGCGCAGTCATAGGGGCTTCCAGTTTCTCGTGGAAGGAATCCGGCAGCCGGATCCTGCCCGGCGCCATAGTCGAACACATGACCAGCTTCGGCGGCGCGATGGAGGAAGGCGCCGGGCAGACGCCTCTGTCGGAACTCCTTCGCCACGGCGCGGCCGGGTCTTCGGGGACGGTCGCCGAGCCGTT
>CALKMO010000225.1 GCA_937991785.1 uncultured bacterium
ATGGGGAATTCGCGCCCTTTCCTGTCGAAGAACTCTATGACCTCGACCGAAAACCCGAGGATTTTTATCCTGTCTCGCACGAAGCATATCGCCGAACGCAGCTTGCGATTGCTGCCGGCGCCGCGCATGGCGTAAAGCTCGGCTACCGCATGATCGGCTTCCTCGCGCCTGTTTGCCGCTTCGTAGGTCTGTATCAGTCGAGTCAGCACCGGCCATTCGTCTGGCCTGAGCTTGATCAAATCCTTGTAATGTCCGGCCGCCGCGCCGTAGTCTCCCGAGAGGAAACACGCGTCGCCCGCGTTCAGAAGAGCGCCGGTAAGTTCCGGATCCGAAATCAGCACCTCTTCGAATTTTTTCCTGGCCGCCTCGTACTTGCCGTGCCGAAGGTAGTAGCATCCCTGAGAGAAAAGCGATTGGAGATGCGGGTCGTCGAGGGTGGATTTGCGCGGTCTGCCGCAGCCGGGGGAGATCAACGATATTGCCGTCGCGCACAGAATGACGGCGCGGCAGGGGATGGGGATCCGCATCATTGTCTCCGCTGCTCCGTCCCGCATCGCGTTTGCCTTTCCCTGTCGGGCTTCGGCCGCGAGGCCGGCTGCATCGGCAATCGGTCCCCGGCGCCGAGTACGGTCGAGCGCCTCGGCGCCGCATCCCGCGCCTGCCGATCGCTTTCCCCCCGGATATCGTTCCGCGGCTCGGCCGTGGTTTTTTAGGGCTTTTTCGGCCCGCGGCCGGAGCGCCGATATCCCCCGCGGTCACTTTTTTAGACGTTCGGCCAGGTCCGCGGCGGCGCGGTGCGTGCGATGGTCTCTAAGCTCCGCCCCGGCGAATTCGGCGGCCGCGCTTTCCGGGGCGACCTGGAGGTTGCGGCCGTCCCGCAGCCCTTCGATCGCCACCGCCACTCCCTCGGCGGCAAGCGCGCGAACTATGTCCGGTATGTCGGCCGTCGCCGAAATGCCCGGCACTACGGCGTCAACCGGGAGGTAGTGGTGCCTGTTTTTCAAGGCGGACGCGAACGAGACCAGGCAGTCGCGGACCAGGACGGCCCGGACCCTGTACTGCTTGCCGTCCGGCGCATCCACGGGGAACATCGCTGCCGCCAGCGCCGCCAGGCAGCCCATCGGTTCCACGCGGGAAAGCGGCGTGGGCGAACTCTGCCTGAATCCGGTCTCGTCGAACAGGAGAGGCCTATCGGCGCGCCCGTTAGGTTCGCTCAGGTCCTCTCCCCAAAGCGCCAGCCGCGCCGGGTCCACATCTTCGCGCCCGGCCAGGTAGGCCAGCGCCGACCTGACATCCTTGATCTGGCGTGCGGGCAGGGAATCGTTCTGCATCCAGAAGACGCTGGCTAGCGTTCCCGCGGGGCCTTCCGGGAAGCGCGAGCCGCCCGGGGAAGTCTCCCCGCATCCGCGCGCGTCCAGCAGCGCCACGGCCACGCCGGCGCCGAGCAGCTTTTCGACATCGCCGGCCCTTGCGGCCAGGAAGTCGGCCTTGCCCGCCCTGGCCGCTCCCAGCGCCAGCGGGCATCGCCCGGTCCGTCCTTTCGGTAGCAGCAGCCACATCGCCAGTCCCGGTCCGCCGGCGTCCTCGCAGTCCTCGTACTCCAGCCACAGGGCCTCCACATCGGCCCCGCGCCATGCGTGTTTCGATGCCGCCTTGACGGCCAGTTTCGCCGGCTCGGACACCTTCAGCAGCGCCGCGAGGTCGGACCGCAGGGCGCCGGCGTCGTTCCCGCGCCTGGCCCGCCGTTCCGCGAGCCTGGCCGCCGCGCGTTCGGCGGCAAGCTCGTGCGCCTCGCGCAGCCTCCCGGAGGCCCTCATCGCACCCAGCGTCTCCCGCCCCGCCGGAGCGGCGTAGCATTTCAGGGAGGGATTCCGCAGCGAAGGCCTGTACTCTTCCGCCTCCTTTTCCGGAAGGCGCGTGTTCCACCATCGGTTCAATATCCTGTAGGCCGGTATCCTGTGCATCACGTTGAAGTGGGTGGCGTGAGTGTTCGGGCCGCCGTGGAGGAAGTCAAGATTCTTTTCGGCGCCAAGCCATCCGTAGACCTTCCTGTATAGTTCGAACGACCTCCGACAGCCTTCCTCCCATGCGAATTCCTGCGCCTGCAAAAGCGCGCGGGGGGCCGCTAGAGCGTTGACCAGCCAGGGGGTTATCCCGGCGGCGTGAGCCCCGACGTAGGTGCGGCATGGATCCCAGTATCCGCCGAATGGGTGGTTGGTGGAAAAGTTGAAAGGGATGGATACGGTTATGCGTTCGTCCAGCGCCGCGGCCAGCGCGCTTATGTCGCCGCCCCCGGCCACGCCGCCGATTATCCCGACGCGGGCCGGATCCACATCGCCGCGTTCCAGCAAATAGTCCACGCAGCGGGATATTTCGAAGGCGGTCCAGCCCGCCAGTTCCTCGCCGGCCAGCATCAATTGCGCACCGAGCATGTTGCGCTGGTAGGATTTGTGCTCCCACAAGGCGCTTACGGATCTTTCGTCCGAGGCCAGCGAGTCAATGGACAAGGCTATTCCGCCGGCCCTGGCCATGTTTGCACCGAAGACGATAAGGTCGGTGGAGTTCCTGCCGGTGTGATGGGCGGGGATCATTATCATGGCCGGCCGCTTCCTGGCACCCCCGCCTTCGGGGAGGAACATCGTGGCGGAGGCAGGCAGGCCCCGCTGGGCCTCGAATATAAGTCCCTGGCATCTGAACCCGTCCTCGGCGTGGTCGTAGACGACCTTGACGTTCATCGGCGCCCTTTCGGGCATTTTGCCGTCGGGGGGGAACATGGAGCGCATCAGCCTGGCGCGCGCCCCGCCCGCGAAATGGCGCCACTCCTCGGCGTCCGCGATCCGCTCGAACCGTCCCGCCCACGCCTCATGCATGCTCTTCTTGCGCGCATCGAGCCACGCGGCCAGTTTCGCCGCCGGGCGGATTTCCGCCTTCGCCGCGGCGTCCAGCGCCGGCGGGGGGAGTTCAGGGCGTTTCGGCGGCGCCGCCGGAACGGGCGCGCCGGCCGGATCGGTCGGCCGCAGGACCGCGAACCGTGCCGGGCAGTGGGCGGTGGCGCTGAGCGTCCTTGCGAGGACCGAACACTGCGCTGGATGGTCGAGCTTTTCGCGCGCGGGACGGTTGCGGACTATCTGGACCCGCCACGGGCGATCCTCGGGCATCATCTCGCGCGATGCGGGCGCTCCGACCGCCTTGAGGACCTCGGCGAACGGAATATGCAGCACGAACGACCAGCCCGGCGGCCCCTCGAACGGTTCGGCGCGTACGCCGTCGGGCACAGGGATCCCCTTCACGCCTCGCCCGCCAGTCTTGCCCAGCGCGGTCTCGACCCTGCCCTTCGGATTCACAAGGATCTGGAGATAGCAGAAATCCTCCGGCCCGACCATTACCTCCACGTCGTCCTTGCCGTATATGCCCCCGGTATCGGAAACCGCTATCAGATCCGGGTTGGAATCATGGCAGACTACGCACAGCGCCATCGCTTCCTTCGCGATCGCCGCCCTGACCTCGGTCGGCTGGAAGCCGGCCGCCGGCACGATTACGGGATCCTCGTCCGTCAGGAAATGGGCGGGCATCGCGGCCCAGCCGACGGTATCCCTGGGGAGTTCCGCGCATCTGCCAGCGCGCAACTCGCCCCTCGGGGCGAACTGACGCCGCGGCGCCACGCGCACATCCGGGCTTCCGTCGCCGTTCCCTGACGGGCCGAACGACAGGCGCAGCCACGGCGTGCCCGGCGGAGGCGAGTACGGCTCCTCGTAAGGCGCCAGCCCCCGTTGCTGCCGCTGCCTCATGAACGCGACTTCCAGCTCGGCCGGCTCGCCGGAGGTTGCGCCGAAAATGCCGAGATCCACGGCGATTTCCCCTGACCAGCCGGATTCCCCGATCGCCGCGGCGCCTTTGATCCGTCCCTCCCCTATCGGCGCCGGATATTCCTTCCCGTCCCTGGATACCCACAGGTTTCCGAGCGGATTGAGCCGCACGCGGAATTCCGAATCTCCCCTGGCCAGCCTGACCCCTACGACGTCTTCCATCCAAAGGATCGCCCCGGCGATAGTCTCCCGAGCCACTATGCCTTCCGTCTCCCCCGCCTCGAAACGTACGAGGAACCATTTCCCCGCCCGGACGAAGCGGCAGCCGGTCTTCCGCGACGGGTTCTCCGGCGCGCCGCCGTCCAGACCGAACGCAGGCGCGTCTTTCGCCCGCCCCCATACCGGATCGCTTCCGAGTCCGTCGAGCAGTATCGCTTCCCGGCGCAACGCCTCGGGCACCTCGATCGCCTCCCGCGCGTCCATCCCTTCCCCTCCCATAGCGCCCCTCCAGGCTGCCGCCGGCGAAACGAGCGCCGCGGCGAATCCCAGGGCGAACACCCAGGAACCCGCGCCGGCCGTCCGGCGGCCATCGCCTGCCGCAAAGCCCGATCCCGACCGCATGCCGCATGTCCTCCTGTCGGAAAGAGTTCTGCCCGCTTGACAGCGCCCGGAGCCCGGTCCCGCCCCGGCCTCCAGGATCCCGGTTCAGCCGCCTCCCACAAGGGTCACGATCTCTACGCGGTCGCCGTCCCGCAGCTTCTCCTCGGCGTACTTCGACCGCGGCACCAGCCTGCGGTTCACCTCCACCGCGACCCGCATTCCGGACAGCCCGAGCATTTCCACGAGCGAGGCGACCGTGGCGCCTTCGGGCACCTCGCGCGCCTTGCCGTTCACCGATACGGTCATACTCCGGATCCGTCTCTCCCGTCGCGGCCCTGCCGCGCACCCGGGCGCTCGATGCGGCGCCAGCGGCTCGCATCCCGAGGATAAGCGGCTCTCCCGTACGCCCGGGCGCTCGGACGATGCCGAGTCTCCCTGCGTTTTTGCCGAATGGCCGCAGCTTATGCCGAACCTTCCGGGCGGTCAAGCGTTCTATGCCTATACCGAGCCGGTTGCGCTGTCTGCGGACGATAGGGAGATTTCCGCGGACTCGGGGAGGCTTTACCCCAAAGCTTCATAGTGAGCGCCTCACGCAGGAACGCCGTTTTTCTCGATTTTTACCCCACTTTTTTTCTTGCGCGGAT
>CALKMO010000226.1 GCA_937991785.1 uncultured bacterium
CGACGGTCTACGTGACGCTTACCGGCGCCGGGGTGGAGGCGCATTGGAGTCGTAAGAGTCCGGCGGAAAAGTATGTGCTGGACCTCTCGCTGGACGGCAGGAAAATCTTCTACGATACCCGCCAGGCCTTCGGGGAAGAGCTGGACGCAACCTCGTACAGGATACCGGAGTCCCTCCTGGCTTACCTTGACGCTGGACAGGAGATCCAGGTTCGGCTGTGGCGTATCGAGGACGGCAAAGAGCCCGTTGCGGACGAGCCGATCAGAATAAAGGTGCCGGCGAGATTCGCCAGCAAGGGTTCGCGTTCGCCCGAGGAACGCGAGCGTGTAGCGAACTTTTTCCGCGGGACCTCGACCGCCATGAAGCTCTCGCGGCTTCCAGCCAGGGGCGACCGGAGCGAACCGAGGGACAGCTCCGGACCGGCATGGCTCGACGATGAGATAGTGGTAACCTTCAAAAAAGGAAAGATACCGGCCAGGGAGGAGGTGGACCGCATCGGGTTCCCGATCGAGCGCGTAAGGTTCTTTTCCGGGGATGAGGCATTCCGTCTCCATCTGAGTCCGACCGGCGAAGTAACCGCGGCGATGAAACGGCTTAAGGAACTCGGCGCCGTCATCCGCGCCCAGCCGAACCTGGTGTTCCATTCGTGCGACCTGAACGTCCGCGAGCGGGAGCTGCCGCTGCGCCAGTACGCCCCCCAGCGTGTCAAGGCGTCCTTCGTCTGGCAGCGCGACTTCGGCGGCGACGGGGTCATAGTCGGCGTGGTAGACACGGGCCTCAACGGCGCCCCTGGCAGCGGGACCACGACGCATAAAGAATTCGACGGGGTGCCCGATTACAGCTACCCGAACTGGTCTGCCGTAGGAACTCCATATCCCCAAGGAATCTGGATTGACTACGGCACCGTAATCCGGCCCAGCGGCAGCGATCTGCTCTTCGCCTGCATCACCGACCCCAACGGGCTTGCCGGCGGTTACAAAGGCTCCGAACCGACCTGGCCCGCAACGATAGGCGCGAAGGTCTACGACGTGTATCCCGCATGGCCGGGCGCAGGCCAGCCGGTGGCGCTCAACGCAAAAATCAAGCCGACAACAAGCAACTTCGTTTTCCTGTGCATACAAGCCGGCACTACCGGTTCCAGCCAGCCTTCCTGGCCCGGATCTATCGGAGGACAAGTCAACGACGGAACCGCAAGATGGGAGGCTGTCAGCTACCCCGTACAGTGGGAAGCCATCGTGGAATACTACGGCTTCCGTCCGAAGATACTGCCAAAGGTCATGTACGGTCCCAACTTCATCGGGGCCACATGGAACGCCCCTCCGAACGCAAATATTTATCCCAACGACGGTTACGGTCACGGCACTCACACGGCCGGAATCATCGGGGCCGAGGACGACGGCGACAAGCTGGACTGGTTCGCGAACGGCGGAATCGCAGGCATTGCGCCGCGATGCACCATACTGCCGGTCAAATCGGTGGACGACAACGGCTACGCCACAAGCATAACCATATGTCAGGGAATAGATTACGCAGCGCATTACGGGGCCAGGGTCATCTACGTCGGGGCGGCATCAAGCGTCTATGCGAACCTGTCGGATGTGGCCCAGATAGACATGATGGAGACGGCGTCGGTCAATTACGCCCTCTCGCGCGGGGCCGTGGTGGTCGCGCCTATGGGCAATGATCGCTCATCGCTCCCGACGTACCCGGCGTGCATCCAGGGCGTCATAGCCGTAGGCGCGACGATGGGGAACGAGAAGCCCGGCGAGTCGTCCGCCCTGGCGTCCTTCAGCAATAACGGGCCTTGGATGTCCGTCGTGGCGCCCGGAGTCAGCATATATTCGGCGGATTCCTACTACGGCAACCCGGGCGACTACGTGATGTGGACGGGCACCTCGCAGGCGGCGGCGGTAGTCGCCGGCGTATGTGCGCTCATTGCCGAGCGGTACCCGGCGATGAGCCCGGCGGAGATCAAGCGGCGGCTGGAGACGACCGCCGTGGACCTCGGACCGGCCGGCCACGATCCGTTCTACGGCTGGGGTTGCGTGGACGCCGCAGCGGCCGTGGCCACGTCGAGTTCCGACATAAGCGACCTTCTGGCCTACACGCCCGGCCGCGTCGTGCACTTCGAATACATCGAGGAAATGGTCTGGGGCGACTGGAGCGCCAGCAAGCTCATCATCCGGTTCAACGAGGACATGAACACGGAAGACGTCACAAATCTGGCCTACTACGATCTCTACATGGATGCCGCGGACTCCGCCGGCTACACGGCTTATAACCTGGCGACCTGGGCTTCCGGATCGGTCACCGCAACCTACTCGAACCGCGTCCTAACCATCTCCAACATTTCGGACAGATACTTCTCGTTCAAGCCGTCCAAGCCGCGTCAGCCCGTGGCGATAAGGGTCAGCCGCAACGTGCGCACGGCCGCAGGCGATTACCCGATGAACACATCCGAAGGCCAGGGCGGCAGCGAGTCGTATTTCACCATATGGCAGACATCCACTTCCGAGACCGACCAGTACCTGCCGGGGACTTCGACGGCGCCGTTCAAGCCCAGGATCCCCACATGCTACGGCCACGTCTACGGGTACACTTACGAAAACGGGACGAAGGGGGGGATAAAGATACAGTTCGCCGAACCCATACATGCCGACGACGCAGTGAACAGATATTACTATAAGTGCTACGCCAATCCTATTGCGCGGCCGCAGATTCCAGATGTTCTGGTTTCCGAATCGGAACTGGCATCCGGCGCTACCGAAGTAGACATATTCTCCCGGTTCTGGCTGGACCGGACGACGCAAGGAACATGGAAGGGAAAATATGGCTCGGAAGGATGGTGGATAGCAGCTTCCGGCGACCCCTATAAAAATCTGCCTGCTTATGCCAACGTAACTTTCTCGACAGGAGTCGGTTTAACCCAAGGCGTCGCCTCCACGACCGAAACCTGGGCCGTACAAAAACCCGATCCCGCAACTGACCGCGTGGGAGCCTACTGGTACAAGGCTTGGACCTTCGATGTAAACGTTACGATAAACGACGGGAAAACCCACCAAGTGTCGTTCTACCTTGTTGATTGGAACCAATATTCCGCGCGAAGACATAAGGTTGAAGTGGTAGACCCATCTTCCGGGAACGTGCTTGCGACGGCGAATCTTGATTGGGAATTGTGGAAAAACGGCGTTTACGTCGTATGCAACCTTCAAGGGCAGAAGATTATCAGATTTACGCTAACCAGCAGCGGCGCCGGCGGCTGGACATCAACCTATGTAAACGCGATGTTCTTCGATCCGGGGCCGTCGTTCGGAGGCGAATCCAACGCCGTTTACTCTTATGACTCGACGACCCGCATGCTTACCATATCGGGCATAACCGATCCCAACTTCCTCAACGCCAAGACCTTCGCCGTGAAGCTCAAGGGGCAGACCGTGAACTTCGGAGGCCGGCCGACGTGGCAGCCCAACACCAATTACTCGATTGACGATGAGGTGATACCGACGGCGCCGTCGAGGTTCTACTACAAGGCGATATCCGACGCCGGCAGCAGCGGCGGCTCGGAGCCGACCTGGCCTGAGATGCCGGGCTTCACGGTGGACGACAGCGGGATCACATGGGAATGCTTAGAGGCGCCCAGGTCCGGCCTGCGCCACGCATCGGCAACGAACGCCGACGGGACGCCGGTCAACTACCTGCGCGGCGATTACGACGTGGACACGCCCTCTTCATGGGGCCTTAACCCGCTATACGGAAGCATCGCCGCGGCATCTCCTGGCGATCCGCCGAAGATAACGTGGGTCGGCAACTACGGTTACAGGCTGGGCAATTATAATCCCTCTGCCGGAACCTACCCGCAAACCTACGGCGCGGTTAGCGACCAGATCGAGGTGCGGTTCAACAGGCCGATAGATTCGTTCTCGGCGCGCAACGCGGGTTACTGGAGCCTGCTGGTCGGCGGCTCGCCCGTGGACGTAAAGTCCTGCTCGGTGCTGTTCGACGACAAGGGATGCAACGCCAGCTCCTACGGCCCGACGCGCCTGTGGCTGGTCGGAGTGGACCTGCGCGGCTACGCCGGCGGAACGCCGATAACGGTGACGTGCGAGAGCGCCAAGGTGCTGGCTCAGAACGGAGATCCGATCGTAACGCCGAACAACACGTGCAGCGGAACGATCATCGCCGCGACGGCCTCGACGAACAAGCCTCGATGGGCCGTGGCGGATTCCTCCGGGGCGTCCGCATATACCGGCACGATGACGATCCATTTCGGCCCCGGGCCGAGGCTGGACCCTGTGACCGCCGAAAATCCGGCGAACTACACGGTGCAGTGCTCCACATTGCCCACCGGCGCCGGAGACGCGGTGACCGGCCCGTCGTATGCAGTCTATGACCAGGAGAGCAACACCGTAAAGCTGTTCGGACTGACGAGGGCATCCGCATCCTACTGGGCGCCCGGGAACTACGCGCGAGTGTCGGTCAGCTCGAACGTCAAGACGGACCAGGGGCAGTCTGCGGCAGGGGCGCTCGGCGACCACAGCCAGTCGCAGCCGATAATATTGATAGGGCGCGCGAACAGCTACGCGCCGTCGCAGAGCGGCGGGAACGCCAAGAGCTTCTACGATCCTGGCGACAGGAAGACGGCGCGGCTGGCATCGTGCGCGCCGGCCGGCGCCGGCGTAAGCGCCGCCGGCGGCGTGCTGCGGCTGACATCGCCCGGCGGCACGACCAACTGGGTGGCGCTCAGGGCCACCGACGGTTCCGGCGGCCCAGCGTCGTTCCTGTTCAACAACACGACCTTCGAGGGGCTCGATTACGAGGTTGACATCCACGGCCCGCCGGCCAACGGCACGTACACGCGGATATATTTCCTCGGCGGCCAGGCCTCCGGCACCGGCGCGCACCCGGCGAACTACAACGGCCCGGCGCTCGAGCTTCGGGCGCAGTACAACTCCGGAACGCTGTCTTTCCAAGTGCGCGGAAAATCGAGCGGGACGGGCGAGCCCGGTTTGTTGGGAAGCTCCGGTCCGACATCGTTCGTCTCCGGCGCAAAGCTCCACTTCAGGGTGGACGCGTCGAACTGGTACGTGTTCTACAACAACGCCTCGGTCGGGTCCGGCGCGCACACCCTGGCGGCCTCGTTCGCCGCAACGGGCGCGTACGTGTACCTGATGTACGAGGGCGCCGGGAGCACGTCGAGCACAGGACTGTACGACGATATCTACGTCTCCAGGCGCATCAGGTCGGCGGCCAACGGCAACTGGGCGTCTCCCGCAACGTGGAACCCGCCGGTCGTGCCCGAGGACTACGACAACGTGTCCATAAGGAACTCCGTCGCAGTGACCGATATCGGTTCGTGCAGGAACCTGGCTTTGGAAGGCGTCCAGTCGCTGAGCGTGCCGCTGGTCGAGGCGGACAACGACATATCCGCGATGTACTTCGTGCTAAGCAGGAGCAGGATAATGGTCCTCGAGGGCGGCAGCAACGTCTTCGGTGTCAAACTAAGCGCTGATCCCGGATCCGGGAACACGGTCACCGCGAGCGTTACGGCAACCTCCTCCGGCTGCTCGCTCTCGGTCAACCCGCCGTCTCTCACTTTCACCGGCGGGTCGGGCGGCACGTGGAAGGATTACCAGACGGTCACAGTATCGGCGGCCGAGGATGCGGATACCACGTGCGGCACCGGAACAATAACTATAACCAGGACGGCCGGACCCGGGCCGACCGCCCCCGTCACGGTATCGGCGAACGAAGCCGATAACGATGTCGTATCTCTGTACGTGGATCCGATAGACGTGCGCGTGCCTGAGGGCGAGGAGACCGCGGTAAAGGTCCGGCTGAGCAGAGATCCGGGCGCTACAAAGGATGTTCTTTTCAACGCCGTGACCGGCGGGGACGCGGACATAAAGATAGGCTTCCCCGACGCCACGAGGACCGATCCCAACATAGACTTCGCGGCGCCGTTTACGCCTCCCTTGCCGGTTCCGAACGTCAACTTCAGCGTTAGATGGACCGGGAAGCTGAATATCCCGGCGAGCGGCGACTGGCAGTTCCATTCGAGGGCCGCCGACGGGGTGCGGCTGTGGATCAAGGACGACGGCGGCAAGTGGGCGCCCATAATAATGGACTGGAACTTCGCCGCCGGCGCTCCGAGGGACGCCTACGGCCCGGTTGACGAACTCAACCAGCTCACCACCATCGCGCTGTCGGCGGGATACCACGACTTCAGGATGGAGTACTTCCGCGGCAACGATGTGCCGGCGGAGGTCCACCTGCGCTGGACCGGACCCGGGACAAGCGATCAGACAATCCCTGCGGCTAACTTCCGCCTGCCGGACGATTCCGGTCCGGGCCTCAAGGGCGACTATTATTCGAACACCAACCTGAGCACTACGCCGAACTCCTGCGACGCTGTCCGCGTGGATCCGCAGATCGCCTTCGACTTCGTCGCCACGCCCTCTCCGGTAGGCAGCACGAACCTGAGCGTCCGATGGACGGGCTGGATAAGACCGGCGGAGACGGGCGAGTACACGTTCTTCACGCGGTCCGATGACGGCGTCCGTCTCTGGGTCAACGGCTTGCAGCTCGTCAACAACTGGACCTACCACGGCGATACGCTGAACACCGGATCGCCGAAGTTGAACCTTACCGCCGGCCAGGACTATTCGGTAAAGCTCGAATACATGCAGGGCACCGGCGCCTCGCTTATACGGCTCGAGTGGCAGAAGACGGGATGGAGCTCCAGAGTGCTCGTGCCCGAATCGTGCTTGCTGGTGCCGGACAAGAGCCAGAACGGCGTGAAGGGCGAGTACTTCAAGAACGAGACGCTGACGCCGCGAGGCTACGGTCTGACCTTCGACACGGCGCACCCGTGGAACGTGGCTCAGGACATGCGGTTCTACGCGGAGGAGGACGGGGACTGGTCGAACGGCACGGCCTCCTTCACCGTCGCGTGCTCCGGCGCGGCGAACACCGGGCTGACGATATCGGCCTCCGAGGTGGACAACGACGATCCGCCGATAACGTTCGTGACGAGCACCGACGTGGTGCGGGCGCTCGAAGGCGATGCGGCCGGCAAATCGTTCAAGGTGCGGCTGAGCCGGGCGCCGTCCTACAACGTGGAGGCGACCATCGCGCGAACCAGCGGCGATACGGACATAAGCGTATCCTCCGGCGGGACGCTCACGTTCACCCCGGCAAACTGGAACGTGGACCAGACGGTCACGGTCGTTGCGGCCGAGGACGGCGACGACTTCAACGGATCGGCGGTCATCACGCTGTCCGGCAGGGGCGTCGGCGGCCAGGTGTCCGTTACGTCGAAGAACTTAACGGCGTGGGAAGTGGACAACGACTCGGTGCAGATATACACCGACCCGGACACGGTGACGGCGGTAGAGCAGGGGGCCGGGCAGCCGCTCAACGTGCGGCTGAGCAAACAGCCGGCTGCGAACGTGGTGGTCAGCCAGGCCGTATCCAACCAGTCGAATTGCTCGTTCTCCGCCGCGCCGGCCAGCCTGACGTTCACGACGGCCAACTGGAGCACGCCGCAGGCCTTCACGGTCACCGCCGGAGACGATGCCAACGCGGTTTCCGGCACGGCAACGCTTTCGCTGACCTCGACGGCCGGAGGCGGGTCGCTGACGATGAGCGGCGAGCGGGCGACGCTGCTGGTACAGGGATTGTGGGACGATGCCCGCGGGACCTTCAACCAGGCCGGCGGGCAGGTCTGGCTGCGCGGGTCGCCTTCTGGCACGGATGTCGGCCTGCCGATAGTCCACAAGACCTCTAACCGCTTCAAGACTCTCGTCATAGACCCATGGCCGCAGGTCGCAGATTACACAGTCACCACATCCCTTGCAGCATGGGATATCCACACGATGGGCGGCACGACGCTGAGGTGCCCGGGCGGGAACATATACATCTACGGCGTGTTCAAGGCGATGGGCGAGCTTGTCCTGGGCGGCGGATCGAGGATACATCTGAACATGCCGGGCGGCAACGGTTTCCCGAACTCTTACCTCGACGTCACCGGCCCGTCCGCCATGCTCAGGACCGAGGGAACCACGGGCTTCCAAACGGGCGGCTACGCGACAATAGGCGCCTACGACACCACCACGGCGTGGGTGCGGCTGGCCGGCGGCGTGGACGTCAACTACGTCTATTTCCGCAGGCTCTACTGGGACTACTACAACACCACCAGCCGCGGCCTGCAGCTCGACGGCGCCTACGATGCCACGCGCAATCTCCGGAACGCGGCGTTCAACAGCGAGGGAGCGAGCGTCAGCGATTCGCCCACGGCCTACATTTACATCAGATCCAGCAAGTGGAACAATGCCGTCATACGCAACCCGCAGTTCTACAAGGCGCCCGGCTGGCAGGACCCGTACAAGGCCATCGCCGCGGTGAGCGGTTTCTCGGGCTGCAAGCTCTACATCGAGGATTACATCCTGGGCGGGACGGGCG
>CALKMO010000227.1 GCA_937991785.1 uncultured bacterium
CCCGCACATCCGCACCCCGCGACGCGCGCATCATCCTGGCGTGAAGGACCGCCGCAGACGCCAGCGGCGCCAATCTGAGCAGCAGGTTCGGAAAATGTTTTTCGACGAGAAGCACGACGGCCGGGCAATGGCTGGCTATGATAGGCTTCGGCATGCGATGCAGGAGATCCGCGTATGCCCCGGCGAGGAACGGTCCGGCCTTCGAGGATAGTTCCATCCCGGCGAATCCCATCCCGCGCAGCGCCCGCTCCAGCCCTGCGATCCCTTCGGCGCCTCCGAAAGCGAGCGCGGCGATCGGCGATACGCTGGCCGCCGTTCTGCCGTTGGCCGACAAGAGTTCCTTTGTCTGTTCCAACGAATCTCGGGCGTACATGGCCCCCTGCGGGCATACCGGTATGCATCGTCCGTCGTACACGCAGCGTTCCTGCGCGACTTCCGCGTGTCCTTCGCGGATGCGCACCGCCTTGAGCGGGCAAGCCCTGAGGCACTTGTAGCAATCGCGGCAATCCTTGGCCGTAACGCGGATCACGCGCATATCCTCCAACGGCGGCAAGCGGCAGGCCGAGCGCAGCTCGTGTTCGCCAGCTGTCCCCCGCACCGCCCTGCCCCGACGGGCAGAGCGACGGTTGCGGGAAGGATGGGGCTTCCTCCGAACGAACGGTTCCTTCGACAAACGGTCGCCGGAGATCGGGGGCCGCCCCCCCGCCAGGATCCTTCCCTATGCTTTGGGCGGCATGCCTTCGCCGTATTCTACTTGCGTCCTTTCCCTAGTCTCCGGCGTTTCCCCTTCAGCATGCGAGCCTACCGTGCCGGCCCCGCCGCCGTCTCCCGCCCTCTCCCGAGACGTTCCGCCTCGCGCGGCGCCCAAGGCGGATGCGACTTTCTCGCGGAATATACGTTCGGCGCAGTCTGCGTCGGGAATGCTGAAAAACTCTTCCCCGATGCGAACGTTTACGCCATTTTCCGTGCAACGGTCCATGCAAAACGATCCCTTGATTTCTACTAGGTCGCCAAGTTTCTCCCGTTCAATTATCTCGGCATACCGACGTATGATATCCCTGGCGCCGCGTATGTGGCAGGAACTCCCCACGCAAACCGTTATTGTAAGCATCTGTTGGACCTCCGGAATTTCCGCGGCCCGCGCGTCGGTCCCCACGCGGCGCGCTCCCGGGTTGAAGGAAATAGTATATTGATCGTCTTGTTTTATAAAGGTTTAATAATGGAGGTATAGTCTCTATCGGAACGGGCGGCGCGCCGGGATCATTTGGATGGTGGCTGCGGGGCTAAGGCTTCCGCCCCGCGGTGTTCGGCCAGCCCGCCCCGCGGACGTCCTGTCGGGTAGCGCGGTAGAAAACGGAGGGTTGCCATGAGGATCGGATTACCATCGGGAGTATCGCTTTCGGTTTCGGTCATTTTGTATGCTAGCCTTTCCCTAGCAGCGGAGGAAAGGATAACGGGAGTCATCGAAAAGACGACGAAGGAGGGAGCTTGCTGCCAGGTCAGGGACGCTCTGAAGGATCTGTACTACGTCGAGGCGTCCGACGAAGTAGCTAAAGATTGCAATAATATGCTCGGTAAAAAGGCGGTGGTCACAGGAACCGTTGAGAAGAAAGGCGAAGACTATTTCGTCGCGGCGAAGAAGGTGACAGACGCGCCGGTTATCAAGGCGCCACTGCCTGAGCTGCCGGCAAAGGAGACCGCTAAAGAGGGACCTGGGGAAGATGGGAAGGATGCGGCGAAGAAGGACAGCGGGGACGCGAAAGAAATCAAGGATTCTCAAAAAGATGCAAAGGACGCCGGCAGCAACAAGGCTGAGGGTAAACCTGCGGATTCTATGAAGGAACCGGCGGAAGACGCTGCGAAAAAAGGAGGCAATGCCCAAGAAAAGGCGGCTAAGGCGGCTAAGCAGCCCTAGGAGAAGGAAGAACGCGAGCGAGAATCAGGAAGCATAGGCGGTCGGGCCGAAGCAATTTTCGATCGTTGCGCACGGTGCTGGAGATCGTTACGCCCTGTCCGGCACGGGCCTGATCCGCGGGTCGGTGGATGTGTCCGCTCGGCCCTGTTCGTGCTGCCGAACTCCGATACTATAGCACCCTCCGGACCGGCCTGGAACCAGCGCGGCGTATCGGGTTCGATGGTGTATTGTTGCCACGGCTTATTGACCATGATATATCCAACGGTATACATTCAAATTCGCAAGGGTAGCGCATGGCGGACAAAGGCGGACGGCTTTGTTGCATAAAAGGTGCAAGGCTTTGCCAAGTAAAAAGTTATAACTCAATATTGCGGCAAGCGCTCTCTCGTTTAAATCTTTGTAGTACATAGAGTTATAGCATATATTATGCAACAAAGCCAAGGCGGACAGGAATTCGGGTTGACGCCGGAGGCGGTCGAGCTCGCGGCGGACGCGACGGCGCGGATAAGCGATGTCTCCAGGCGCGGAGTTCGCCGGCCGTCCGCGCTTGATGTGCGACCGGACATGCTCGTCGGGATTCAGTTCAGGCGCATAACAGGGAAACCTCTCCGCCCATACCCTCGTATGCTTCGCCAGCCGCTAGCGCACCGCCTTCGGACCGATCATGCGTGTTGCTGCGGTCCCAGACGATAGTCATCTACCCCCGGATGTGCCGCGAGAGATGCCGCAGGAATCCAACCACGTCCGGAGCGGGATATTTCGATTGTTCTCGACAAGGTAGAAGTAGAGGTTGCGCTGCTTTCGACGGGGACCGATCGTAACGGCGCTTATGCCCGAGACGCGGTCGTGACGGTCTCATGCCGGGAACACAGGCGTTTCTCCGCGAGGGGCGAGGATCCTCCGCCGCGTCGGCATGAGCATAAAGCCCGATTCGTCAGGGAAGACAAGATGGGCGCTCCTGCGCATGGAGTTTTTCATCCGCGGCCATTCTTCGCGTTTCCATCGTTCGATTTCAGCCTCATCCCGCTAGCGGGCGCGCCGCTCGTGCTTCCGGCAGATCCAAGAGAGCCGCCCCTTCACGACGCGCAGGGCATGGTCGCTACAGTAAGTCACGCCAAGATGCTTCCGGATCAGCCGGGCGATACTCGAGCCGGTCAAGAAACAGGTGTGCCAGCCGTGGGCGGTCGGGCCGAAGCAATTTTCGATCGTTGCGCGCGGCGCCGGAGATCGTTACGCCCCATCCGGCACGCGCCTGATCCGCGGGTCGGTGAACGCGTCCTTCTCGTCCCTGCTCGTGCTGCTGAACTCCGACACTATCGCGCCCTCGGAGCCGGCCTGGAACCAGTGCAGCGTATCGGGTTCGATGGTGTATTGTTGCCCCGGCTTAAGTTCCACCTCGTGGAACACGGTGTAGTACGCCTCGCTTCCCTTCGGGACCGTCGCCTTAGGCCTTTCGGCCGGCGCGCCCGGCACATACAGCCAGACTAAGCCTTTCCGGCACCGGAAGGTTTCACGCTTGCCCTTCCATCCGGGCGTAGAGGGGTGGCGATGCTCGGGACATGTCTGGCCCGGGAAAAGTATCAATTCCTTGGCGCAGTACCGGTCGTTGTTCTCGTAGACGACTATCTCGAGGCCCTGGCGCTCAAGTTCTCCGAGTCCAAGGTCCGTCGCTTCCATCCTTTCGAACTCTTCCGGGGTGATGACTATGCCTGCATTCGCGAGCATCGCCGCGGCGCGCCTTTTCGCCGCATCGACTTCTCTCCTATCCATGGCCCTTGCCTCCCGCGTCGCGCGGTCCGATCCGCAGTCCTTCGAAGTCGCGCCAGCCGGCGAAACCCGGCGCGGGATCGCGACGTTTCCATCCGGCGGCGATGCGCGCCCAGGTTTCGTCCCAGCCCCGGACCCCGCCGGTGGCGTCCGGCGCCTCGACGCAACACGCCCCGACCGCAACCGCGAACTCCACCGTCCTTTCCGGCGTCTCGCAGCGCATGAGCGCGGCCAGGAACCCGGCGATCGTGCAGTCGCCCGACCCGGTCGTTCCCGTCACCTCTACCCTGAAACACGGCGCGTATATCTCGCGTCCGGCCCACCTCCCGTCGCGCGGGAACGCCGCTCCGGCGCTCGAGATGCGGGCCGGGTCCGACGCGCTCCTCAGGTAAAGCCCGGCCGCGCCAAGCTTGACGACGGCGGCCGCTGCGCCCATGTCGAGTATTTCGCCGGCCAGCCGCGACGCGAGGTCTGGATCGTACAAAACGTCCGGCAGGCCGCCGGGCCGGGCTTCCAACGCCTCGAAGCGGGGCCGGTCCAGCATGAACAGAAGCTCGTCCATGCTGGGAAGAAACACGTCCGTTTCAGGCAATACGCGGGTCAGCCATGCGCGCCAGTCTATCCGCCCGCTCGGTGAGGCCGGATCCGGACGGGCCATGTCCAGCGTCACGGTCAGCCCCGCCGCGCGGGCGCGCCTGAAGAGCCGTATGCACTCGGCGCCGCCATCTGCGCGCATCCGGCTCATCAGCGGCGGGTACCCGAAGTGCAGCAGCGTAGCCCCATCCATCAGCGAATCCGGAACATCGCCCGCATCGAAGGAGTCGTTGGCGCCGGGGCAGTGCAGGAAACTTCTGTCTATCCCAAGAGGATTTATGACCACTGAGTAGGACGAAATCTCGCCCGGCACTGGAACGATGCCGACATCCAGGTTGGAACTGGCGGCCTTCAGGATCGCCACGATATTTCGCCCGAACGTGTCGTCGCCTACCCTGGCGGCCAGCCGCGTCCTGGTTCCGAGCTTTGCGAGAGCTATCCCTACGTTCGAAACGGCCCCGCCCGTCGAGATGGTCGCCGGCCCGCACACCGCGAGCCCGCCCGGGGAAGGCATCGCGCCGCGCAACGACGGTATGATGTCGAGGCACACATGCCCGGCAACTACAGCAGCGCCGCATCCCACGATCCGGCCCTCCGTCAACTGCCTCCGCATCTTACTTGCGTCACGGTCCGACGGCAAGCCTCCGGAATTATCCGGCGTATCGCCATATCGTCCGGCCGCGCGACCGGCGGATTTGCCCATCGGCGGAGGGAACGGAAACGCAGGCGCATATCGGCGGGCCGAAGGGTGTATAAAAACGGAGGGGACGATGGCTCGCCCCCCTGTTCGCCGCCGGTCGGATGGGGGCGGTCGCTCTTATGCTTTGCCGTCCTTCGGTTCGGAGGCGGCGGTTTCGGAAACCCGGGGCGTGTCGGGCCGGTCCGCCGCGGACTTCGTTCTGGCGCGGTTGACCATGAATACTACGAGGGCGATCAGAAGCACGTACGGACCGATCACGATCAGGCCTTCCATTATCACGGTGATGCTGGCGTATAGTCCCTTGAGCCCGCCTATTATTGCGCGGCGCATCGGACCGCCATCTTCATCCTCGGGCGGGGTCAGCGCGCTCATCTCCTCGATCCTGACGGTCAAACGGCCCATCACGTCCGGGCCGGGCTTCTCCGCGCCTGTCAGGCCCATGCCCTGGACGGATTTGTATTGAACCCTGCCGAGCTTTTCGATGTCGGCCGCCAGAGCTTCCGCTGCCGTCGCGGGCACCCGTAGCTCGTAGCCGCCGGCCCACGTCTTGTCCGGGCGGGTCGAGACGTTGGAGACCGAGATTTCGGCCTTGTGCTGCATGACCAGCTTGTCGAACAGGTCGGCCGCCTCGCGGAAATTCCTGACCAGCAGGCGTATCTCCCCCTTGGGCACCTCCCTGGCTTTTTCGTAGATGCTCGCCGAAAGCCTGCACGGGACGGACGCGGCGCCTCCGGCGACCTCGCCGAATTCCTGCCCCTGCACTTGCCTGCTCTCGATGCGGCCGATGCTTTCGAGGCCGCGCAAGAGGGCGTCGAATTTCGCTAGCGGCACCTGGATAGTCAGGTTCGACGCGGACGTCCCGTCGTCCCTTCGTTCGGTACTGATCGAGACGACCTGTCCTTCGATCCGGGAAAGCATCGCGGCCAGTTTGTCCTCGGCGTCCTTCATTCGCTGCACGGCGATGCCCACGCTGCCTGAAGGTATCGGCCGCGGCCGCTCGAACAGGACCAGCGAGATGTCGCAGTTGACGCGATCCGCCCTGTCCGGCAGCGCGGCGGTCAGCGTCTGGCCGCGGAGATCGCGGCCCTCGACCCGGCCCAGCCGCTCGATGGCGGACACGATCGCGGCGAACTGCGTCAGCTTTATGCGCAGCGTGTAGTTGCCTTGGAGCGTTCCATCTCCGCGCTTGCTGACCGAACTATGGAGGACCTGCGCGCCGGCTTGGACGAGCGCGCGGCCCGGCGATATCCGCCGGCCGGCAGCTCGCCGCCCTCCGCCCCAGGAACTCGCTGCTACTTTCCGCGCCCGCCGGATGGAATGGGACTTTGGAATCGCCATGCAGCCACGCGGGCTTTATCGCAAAAAACCGCAACGCTTTAAATGGCAATAAGTTGCGGCGCGCCGGTCCGGCGAGGTTCCCGCGCGTAGCGGCTTTTGTTGCGTAATTCGCGCCATAACTCTATTCGGAGCAATGAGTTGAGCGAAAAAGCATTTGTCGCGAGCCTGCGTTATAACTTTTTGTTTGGCAAGGTCTTATGCCTTTTATACAACAAAGCCGCACGTGACTATTCGTTGTCCATTAAGATTACGATTCCGTTTGTCCAGCAAAGCCAGTCGGGCCGAAAAACGGAGGGGGTATACCGTCGTGGGGCCTCTCTAGAGGAAGAATGTCGCTTCCCGGGCTATAGTTTCCAAAATAATGTTACGAATCGCCTGGCATTACAAATTATATGTAGGAGAGAGGAAGATTATGATGTGCGTGTTTCAGCCTGAGGCGGCGATGTCTCGGAACATGCGCGCCCCGAAGAGGTTAGGAGGCGGCGGTGTCTGACGCTGAGGCTGCCGGAAAAACCTTCGAAGCTTCCCTGTTGCTCGACGAGGCGCAGCGCGCCTACTGGGTGGCGTTGCGCGCCACGAAGTCGCCTTCCCTAGCCGAGGATGCTGTCCAGGAGACCTACGCGTCTTTTCTTTGCCGTCCACCGGAGTGCGAGGAGAAGGAACATCTGCGAAGGTGCTTCCTTTCGGCGGTGCGGAGGCAGGCACTCATGCTGCTCAGAAGCGAAAAAAACAGGAAAAAGCGAGAACAGACGTTCGCCGAGGCCGCGCTGCGCTCGACGGATGCCGGGGAGGCGGCCTCCGCGGGCGACGAAGAAATGGCCCGTGCGGCCCGCGCATCTCTCGACCGCATCCCGATGGAAGAGCGCGAAGCGGTCGGCCTGTACTGCGAGCAGGGCTTTTCTCTCCAGGAGGCGGCGAAGATTCTCAACACCAATAAAATGACGGTTTTGCGCCGCGCAAACCGCGGCCTGGAAAGGCTGAGGCGGATGCTGATCGCGCAGGGTTATGCCGCGGCGACGCCGCTCGCCGTAAGCAGCGCCCTGTCGTCCCTGCCGCCGCCGCCGGCCCCGGCGACAATGCGCGAGACCTTGCATCGTCTGACGGCCGATCCGGCGATGGCCGCCGAATACGCCGCGAAAGTATCGGCCAGGATGCGCTCCGCCGTTTCGGCGAAGAAGGCGGTTTCAGGCATCGCTTGGGGCGCGTGCATCCTGGCTGCAGCTGCCTCAGTTGCGTACGTTTTGTCGTTCGGCTTCCCGTCCTTCTTCGCCCCGCCGTGGCGGAAAGGCGTCGCCGCGCATGCGACCGCCCCGGAACTCGCCGGGCATGGAAAGCTCCACCGCCGCTGGACTTTCAGGGACAACCCCGAGGCGGCAAAAGAGCTGGAGTTCGTGATCGGTTCATGGCGCTGGGGGCGCGGAGAGGACGGCGTCGGCCGCATTATCCCTGAAGGCGCGATACGGTCCGACGGCCGGGTAAGGACCAACGCCGCGGCATTCCTGCTGCCCTGCGAGGTTCCCCCGCGCCCGGTGATTCTGGCCTTCAAAGGCCTCTCCTTCGGGCACGCTTCCTTCGGAGGCGACTGGGTCGAAGCAGATGGCGCCGTTCCCCGAAAGTTCTGGCAGTTGAGCGATCCGGGCTTCGCGCCCGAGCGAGAGGACGGACATGGCGCTCGACCGGTTCCGATGGCCGTCCGTATCGTTTTCATCGGCCGTTACGGTCTCGGTTTCCTCGAAGATGTCTGCGGCGGGCTGACGGAATACGAAAAGGAATACCCGACAAAACGCCTCGGCTGCGCATTCGTGGGATACCACATCGAGGAAGTCGAACTGCGGGAGCTGGAGCCGGATGAGACCCGAAAATTCCAGGGCATTTTGGAAGGCAAACTGGCGGAGGCGCAGAAGAGAGGGTTGAAGGCAACGAGCGTGCCTTACGAGCGATTCAAGCCGGAATGAGGAAACGGTTCAGGGCGTTCCATCGCCCGGCGCCTAAAAAGAGAACCCGCCGGTAGGTTTGGCGGCCTGAGCGGCGGGTTCCACGAGCCGAAGAAACGGGATCCGATCCCGTCGCTCCGGCTTTTCGTTTCGAGTCTTGCCGGACAGGGCGGCGATGTCAAGGAGAAGGCGCCGGACCGCGGGCGCGGGCAGGCTGGGACTGCGGTAAGGGCGCGGTTCCCGTAGCGCATGGCGCGAGGCCGCGGGCCGGAGGAGAAGCGAAGAGAGACCCGAACGCGGATGCGAAACGGGTCCGTGGAGGAGGCAAGGGCATGAGACTGAGCGAGAGAGTTCCATCCTGGGGACTATGTCTGCTGGCGCTGGCGATAGGTTGCGCCTTACTGTTGAGCCGGCGGCCGGTCTCCGATGCGCCTAGGGAAGCACGAGCGGGCGGCGCCGGCGCCGCCCGGCAGACGGCCGCCGCGGCAGCTGCGGCCTCGGCCGCACCGATCGCACCGTCAATGGTCGGCGCGCCGGGCGCAGGCGGCGCAACGGCCATCGCGGGCGCTACGGCCGGCGCCCGAAACATCGCGCCGGTCGCGGGAGAAAAAGATGCGTCGGGCCGGGATCCGGCGGGGGACCGCCAAGCCGCGGATCTCCCGCGGACGATCCCAGGGAAACCCGATCCTTACGCGGATCTGCCGGCGATTGCCGAAAAGGAGACGCCGTCCGACGCGCAGGGCCGGAGCACTAGGGTTCGCGTATACAGGACCGACAGGAAGCATCCGCTCGTCCGCGTGGAGGAAATACTGGCGCCCGATCCTCTCGATCCCGCAGCGGGCGGGCGGAAGGTCGTCAGGCGCTTGGAGATGGCCGCAAATCGCTTCCTGGTCAGGTTGAAGAAAGGCGCAACGGAAGAAGATCTGGCCGCGCTTAACGAAAAATACGGTGCGAAGACCGTCAAAAAGCTGCGCGTCCCCGGAGCCGGCGTTTATATCGTGGAGGTGCCCCTGTTCCGCGAACGGATCATGCCCGTTGTGCCGGTCCAGCAAGGCGCGGACATGAACGCGGATGCCGTGCCGGAAGCCGTCGCCGCCTATGCGGCTGAAGCCCGGACGGTCGCATGGGCCGAACCCGATTACCTCGTGTATACGATGGAAACCTTCCCTGACGATCCATCCTTCGCCATGTGCTGGGGGATGCACAACGCCGGGCAGACGGGCGGTTCGGCCGACGCCGACATTGATGCGCCGGAGGCGTGGGATCTGTGCAAGGGGGACAAGAGCGTCATGGTCGGCGTCATAGACACCGGCGTGGATTACAACCATCCGGACATCGCCCCCAATATGTGGGTCAACCCCGGCGAGACGGGCCTTGATGCGCAGGGACGCGACAAGCGGACCAACGGCGTGGACGATGACGGCAACGGCTATGTGGACGACTGGCGCGGCTGGAACTTCTGCAACGACACCAACGACCCCATGGACGACCATTTCCACGGGACGCACTGCGCGGGGACTATCGGGGCGAAGGGGAACAACGGCGTCGGCGTCGCCGGCGTCAGCTGGAACGTCTCCATAGTACCATTGAAGTTCCTCGACAAGAACGGCAGCGGGTGGATCTCCGACGCGACCGAAGCGGTCTGGTACGCCACCAGGCTCGGCGTGACCCTCACGTCGAATTCCTGGGGCGGCGGCGGTTTCAGCCAAGCCCTGAAGGACGCCATAGCCGACGCCGGGGCGCACGGCATCCTGTTTGTAGCCGCCGCGGGGAACAGCGGACTTAACATAGACATCTCCCCCATGTATCCTGCGGCCTACGACAACCCGAACATAATAGCCGTCGCCGCGAGCGACCACCGCGACACCTATGCCTCCTTCACCAACTACGGCGCTACGGCCGTGGATCTGGCGGCGCCGGGCGTCTCGATTTACAGCACCTTCCCGACCTGGTGGACGGATGCAATGCTGGCCTACAAGAACGCCGGTCGCAACATCACGACCGATTATTGTTCCATCAGCGGCACCTCGATGGCCACCCCGCACGTTTCCGGCGTTTGCGCCCTGCTTAAGGCCTACCGTCCGGGGATGAGCGCCGAGCAGATCAAGCAGCAGGTTTTGTGGACCACCGACCCCATGCCGGCAGACGCCTACGGGCGATCCACGCAGACCAACGGCCGGCTGAACGCCTACTTCGCCCTGCGCTCGACCGAGGGGCCGTACCCGCGGCCGGTCAACGTCGCGGCCGACGACGGAGGCTCCGGCGGCGCCTCGGGCAACGGCGACGGCTTCATCAATCCCGGCGAGCGCATAGCCGTGAAGGCGCCGATCCAGAACCGCGGCGTGGACGCCGCGGCAGGCGTAACGGCAACCCTCGCCCTGGCTGCCGCCGATCCGTACGTGACCGTCGTACGCGGCTCGGCATCCTACGGCGACATCGTCCCCGGTGCGACTGCCTCGGCATCCGCGGACTTTCTGTTCGACGTCGCCCCCGGCACGCCGACGCCGCACGGCATAACCTTCACTATGACGGTCTCCGATTCGGCCGGCCGCCGGTGGAGCTTCCCGCTCGCCTTTACCGTCTACAGCAGTTACGAAATTTCCGGCATCGTTACGCTGGACGACCATCCCCTGCCCGGCGCGAACATCACGTGCCTCCTGCTGCCCGACTATTCCCGGAGTTATTATGCGACCAGCGGCGAGGACGGGCGCTACAAAATAAGCGTCTTGGACGGCGAATACGGTATGTACGCCTCGAAAAATTTCGGGAGCTACGGCGCCAATTCCGCGTCCGTCATACTCAAGGTTCCGAGCAGCGATACCCATAACGTCAACTTCTCGTTTACGACCGGCACCGTCTCCGGCCGGGTCGTCTACGGCCCGACCGGGGCGCCGGCGGCCGGGGCGGAAGTCATCATAAGACCGAGCGGCTACTCGGCGGAAACGAAACTGGCGGCTTCCGACGGAACGTTCTCCTACAGCAGGGTGTTCGGATCCCCGATGCAAACGACCGTCTTCGCCAAGAAGAAAGGGCTCGGCGCTTCCGAAATCGCCGTCAACAAGGTGCCGCCCAACTGGACGCAGGATTTTGTGATCTATCCGTACCCCGAGCCGTATTACAAGCTGGTTCAGATCCCGGCCGGATCGAACACGTCGGCCGGCTACGGCGTCAACGACTCGGGCCAGGCGGTCGGCGGGGTGGGATCGAGCGTGTTCGTCCCCGGCGACAACAATCCGTGGATGTGGGACGCCTACAAGCTGACCGACCTCGGCACCCTCGCGGGCTACAGCTACGGTTACGCGCGCGGCATCAATAACAACAAGCAGATCGTCGGCCATCTCGTCAGCAGCAGTTCAGGAGCGGCCAAATCCTTCTTCTGGGAGGACGGAACGATGACGGGAGTTCCGGATCCCTTCGGCGGCGTGAAGTCTTTCGCCATGAGGATCAACGACGCGGGGCGGTTCGTGGGCTGCACGGTGGATTCCTCCGGCCTGCCGATCCCCGTCCTTTGGACGTCTCCGGCCTCGGCCGCAAGGCTTTCCGCCGACAAGTACGGCCAAGCCCTCGACATCAACGCCGACGGCCATGCCGTAGGCTTCTTTTATCCCGATTCGGCCGACACCACGGTTTATCGCGCCTGCCTGTGGAAAGACGGGACGATGACGGACCTCGGAACTCTGGGCGGCAAGACATCCAGGGCGTGGGCGATCAACGGGGCCGGCTGGGTGGTCGGCGAATCGCTGGATGCGGCCGGCCAGAGGCGCGGGTTCCTCTGGCGGGACGGGACGATGAACGACCTCGGCGGCTGTTATAATCCGGGATTGAACTACACCTACACCTTCATACCGTCCGATATAAACGATGGCGGCACTATGGTAGGCGGCGCCTATCGCAAGAAGGCGGACGGCCCGGCCATACCTATGGACGACCTGATCGCGGAAGGCGGCGACGGCTGGAACGTGGTCGCAGCCAACGCCATAGGCAACAACGACGACATCGCGGGC
>CALKMO010000228.1 GCA_937991785.1 uncultured bacterium
CGGCGCCTGGCAGCGATACCGGGGACCGTGCCGCCGGCCACGGCGATGCCTTCAGGCTGCCGATTCGCGCCGCGGTGTCCGTGGGCGGATAGAGGATGTATCGAGGAGGAGCCGCCGTTGCGCGAGGTCGCGCCGGGCCGCTCGGTCGCATGTTGGCACTCCGCCCCGGGTCGCGGGAGCGCGTGGGCGGATCTCGATCGCCGGGAGACCGGAGGCGACAGCGGCAAATACCATGGCGGCCGATACTAACCGCGAAAACAGGGCGCCGGGCGGAGCGGTGCCGACCCTCTCGGTGCGCGGCCTGACCAAGCACTATATGGTCGGCCGCGGACCGTTCGGCTGGCGGCGGAGGATCGTCCGCGCCCTGGAGGATCTCTCGTTCGACGTCCCTCCGGGCCGCACGGTAGCGCTTGTCGGCGAATCCGGATGCGGAAAAACCACTGCCGGCCGCTGCATACTCCGGCTGATCGAACCGACCGCTGGGGCCGTCTTCTTCGAAGGGACGGACATTTCGAAGCTGGACGAGGGGCGGCTGTTTCCCTTCCGCCGCCGCATGCAGATCGTCTTCCAGGATCCTTACGGTTCTCTCAACCCCCGCATGACCGTTGCCCGGATACTGCGCGAAGGCATCGAAACCCACCGCATAGCTACGGGCAGGGAGGCGGAGGATCGGATGCGGCGCCTGCTCGAGATCGTAGGTCTTCCCAAAGAGGCAGCGGACAGGTATCCGCACGAGTTTTCCGGCGGGCAGCGGCAACGCATATGCATAGCGCGAGCGCTTTCGGTGGAGCCTTCGTTCGTCGTATGCGACGAACCCGTATCGGCGCTAGACGTGTCCGTCCAGGCCCATATCCTGAACTTGCTGATGGACCTCCAGGAAAGGCTTGGCGTAGCATACCTGTTCATTTCCCACGACCTGGCCGTGGTGGAGAGGATATCGAGCGAAGTCATCGTGATGTACCTTGGACGGATAGTGGAGCGCGCCCCGCCGGAAACCCTGTTCCGCGAACCGCTCCACCCTTACACCAGGATGCTGCTCGACTCGGCGCCGGGGCTCCGGAGGACCGGCGGCGCGCCCGAGGCCGTCGCGCGCGGCGAGCCACCCAACCCTTTAAGCCCGCCGCCCGGATGTCCGTTCGAGCCGCGATGCCCGCGGGCGCGCGGCGGATGCCGGCAGGCGATGCCGGAACTGAGACGGGTAGCCCCAGGCCGCTTCGCGCGGTGTTTCCTGCTCTGAAACCGCCTTGCTGCCGGCCCGGCCGCAAGCGGGCATCCGTCAAAGTCGCGATAAACATTTGCGTTCTCTGCGGCCCGCCGTATGTAATGGCGGCCAGCGAGGCCGGGCTGCGCCGCGCCGGGGCCGCATCCGCAGCGCCGCAGCCGTGTGCCGCGCTTCGAGCCGCCAGGGGCCGGGATAATTAAAATTCGGCCGCCCCTCCCGGAACCGACCAGCGGTCCGGCGGGGGAATAAGCAGGGAGGCGATACGGGACATGCCTTCGCCGCCGGCGCATCCGACGATCGCCGTCTTTCTGACGGCGTTCGCCTTCCTTTTCGGAAGCATAATAGGTAGCTTCCTCAACGCGTGCATCTACCGGCTGCCCCGCGGCATATCGATAGTGAAACGGATGCGGTCGTTCTGCCCCAAGTGCGAGGCCGAGATCCGGGCCTTCGATAACATCCCGATCCTCAGCTACCTGATGCTGCGCGGCAGGTGCCGCTCGTGCGGGAAGTCCATTTCGCCGAGATACATAATAGTGGAGCTCCTGACTGCCTGTCTTTTCTCGCTCCTGGTCTGGCAGGATCAGGTATTGAACGCCGGCAGGATCCCATGGATCATGACCGCCGCGCGGCTGCTGTTGACGGCCGATCTGATATGCTTGAGCTTCATAGACATCGAGCATTACCTGATACCGCGCGCGACCACCACGCCGTGGATATTGCTGGGACTCGCCTTGGCGCCGTTTTTGCCGGAGATGCATTACACGCGGCATCCATGGACTGGCGCCGCATGGGCCGATTCCCTGCTGGATTCCGTCCACGGCGCGCTGCTCGCAGGCGGCATGATATGGCTGGTCGGATTCGCCGGCAGGATCGTATTCCGCAAGGAAGCGATGGGCGCCGGCGACGTGAGCTTGATGGCCATGGTAGGAGCCTTCCTGGGATGGAAGCCTGCGATGGAGGTATTCCTGCTCGCACCGTTCTTCGGTTCAGTCGTCGGGCTCGCGGAACTCGCCTGGCGCTCGCATAAATCCCGCGGGACGGCGGCGGCCGGCAAGCCGCGGAAGATCGAGTTCAGGGACCGCAACGGCAAGGTCGAGGAGGTTCTCGAAGGCAACTACATACCCTACGGCCCCTTTCTGGCGCTGGCGACCGTGCTGGTGCTTATATATGAACCGTTGATAAGGCGGGCCTTGGCATGGTACGTGGCAGGGATAGGAGGGACGTTAGAGTTCAGCGTGCCTCTGGTTCCGTTCGACCGCATCAGCGGATGGCAATGGTAAAGGGCGGCGCGCGGAGGTAAAGGCGAGGGCGCGGAGATGGACGCTTCCAACCTTTTTGCTAGGGCGCAGGCTGCTGCGAAGAAGGGCGCGACGGACGAGGCCATCGAGCTCTGGCAGCAGGGGCTCGCAGCCGATCCCGGGAACCTGGCCGAGCGGAAGAAGCTCAGGGAATTCGAGCTGCGGAACGTGAAGCCGAAAGCCGGCGGGTTCCTGAGCCGCGGGCTGTCCTCGCTCAAAAACCTCGGTGGCGCTAAGAATCCCAGGGACGCCATGATCCAGGCCGAGAAGGCGCTGGCGTCCAACCCGAAAGACACTGGCGCTCTCGTATCTCTCGGTCAGGCCGCAGCGCATTTGGGCGACCACCAGACGGCCGTCTGGAGCCTGCAGATGGCGGTCGGCCTGGATCCGAAGGACGCCGAAGCCTGGAAGGCGCTCGGCCACGCGGCCCTCGGCGCCAGGAAACCTGACATGGCCATCGAAGCTTTCAAGCGGGCGCTGGCGATAAATCCGAAGGATTACGAGGCCGAGAAGGGTGCGCGCGAGGCGCACTCAGCCAAGGTGATGGCCGGCATGGTCGTCACCGACACCAAGGGCGGGTTGACCGAAAGGGAATCGGCCCAGGCCGCGGCCGAATTGCTCAGGCAGCACCTAGCCGCCGAGAAAAGCGAGGAGATGCCCCAGGCGCAGGCGGCGGCCGCGCCCGCGGACAGGCGGCCTGCGGCCCAGCCGGAACCCCAGCCTCAGGCCCAAGCCCAGGCTCGGGAACAAACCCCGTCCTCCGGCGCCGAGGCGGCGGGAGCCGCGCGCGAGTACCGCGTCTCCGACCTCCTCGACCCGAAGGTCGTAATAGACCCTGAGGAACGCCGCAGGCAGCTCGAAATATACGAATACCTCCTCGAAAAGGCCGAGCGCGAAGAGGACAGGATGCATCTGCTGCGCCGCAGGTTGGATACGCTGATCGTCTGGCAGGAGTACGAGCTTGCGGAGATAGCCTGCAACGAACTTTACGAATTGGCGCCGGAAGATCCGAGGGTGCTGACGGCCAGGGGCAACATACGCGAGGCGCTGCTCAAGACCAAGGTTGAACAGCTTAAGGAATCCAAAGCCCCGGAGGAAGAAATACGGAAGGCCGAGAAGGAATACGAGGATTTCAGGCTCGAGAACCTGCGGCTGCAGATGGAGTTGCGTCCGTCGGAAGGAGGGCTGCGCCTCGAGTACGGAAGGCTGTTGTTCGAGCGGGGGCGGTACGCCGAGGCTGCCGCGGCTTTCCAGGGCGCGACGCTCGACCAGAAGCTTGCCCCGGAGGCCCTGTACTGGCTCGGCCGCTGCTTCCACCGCCTGAATCTGGACGCCCTTTGCGAACGGGTCTTCCGGGAGGCTATCGAGAGGCTGGGCAACCCCAGGAGCGAGCTGGCCAAGCAGATGCGCTACACGCTGGCGGGCTTTCGCGAGGAGGTCGGAGATTGGAAGGGTGCGTTCGAGGAATACGCCGCGATAGTCCAGGTGGACGTTGCCTTCCAGGACGCGCTTCAGAAGATACAGAAGGTACGCGAAAAGCTGGCCGGGGGCGGGTAGGGTAGCATCGCCGTCGCGGCTGGGATCAGGCGCGCACTTCTTCAATCGGCGAGACCGGCTTCTCCGGTACGGCTACCGCGCCGCGGTCGCGCGGAAGGCCTTGCGCGCCGCGCGTATGGTCGCCTCGATCTCCTTTTCCCCGTGCGCCAACCCCACGAACCACGCCTCGAACTGGCTCGGCGGCAGGAACACGCCTTCCTCAAGCATCGCCGCGTGGAAGCGCGCGAACGCCGCGGCGTCGCTCGCCGATGCCGAGGCGCGATCGGCGACAGGCCCGCG
>CALKMO010000229.1 GCA_937991785.1 uncultured bacterium
GGCGCGGGCTATTACGACAGGTACATGGCCTCGCCGGGATTCCGAGCGATCAAGATCGCGCTGGCTTTCGACTGCCAGATCGTGGATTCGATCCCGGTCCTGCCGCACGATCTGCCCGTGGACGTCATAGTGACGGAGAGCCGCATCATCGAGTGCCGGGCTTCCATGTGAGGCGGCCGGCGAGAACCGCCGCCTGAGCGGCGAGGCTCGCCGCGACCAGCACGGCGCCCGCAACGAATAGAAGCCTGTCGTCCACGGCCAGCGCGGCCAGGGTCCCGGTCAGGATAGGTCCGAGGGAGTTTCCGAACCCTATGGCCGCCTCGTGCACCCCGCCCTGTTCCGCCTTGCCGCCGTGCGGCAGCGAAAGGCTGTAGAATATGCTGAACATGTAGACGCATGCGTGCCCTGCGCCGATCGCCGCCATGCCGGCGGCCAGGACTGCCGAAGAACGGCCGGCAGCCACCGTAAGACATCCAAGCAGCACCGCGCAGTTCGCCGCCAGCTGGAATACACTGTTCCGTCGCCACATCAGCGTTCGGCCTAGAATGAAGAACGCCAGCACCTCGACCGCGAACATCCCGGCCACGATCGCGCCCGCCAGGCTCGGGGAGGCGCCCCTGTCCACGGCGTATTTCGTGAAGTTGGCCATGGAAAGCCCCAGCGTGGCAGCTCCGAAAAAAAGGCCGATGCGGCCGGCCCTGGCGAAAGCCTCCGCTCCTATTCCGGCTGAACTTTCTCCGCCATCCTTCGAAGCGCCGGTCCCGACGGCAAACGGCACGCAGCCTACGGCGGTTTCCGCAGCTTCCGCCCGGGCGCATTCCAAGGCGGTTTGGCCCATTCCTCCTCGCGGGGCCGCCGCGCATGCTGCCGCCCCGCCCGCGCCCGTTTCGTCCGCCCCGGTTCCGCGCGCGTCTGTCCCGTGCGCGCCGGCAGCTCTGCGTTCTTGGGCGCCCCCCTCCGGATCTGTCGTTCCTTTTGAAACGCTCCCGTCCGCCTCTACGGTTCCCTTCCTCATGGATGGCAAGCGGGACCGTATTAGACCGTCAATCAGTATTGCGGCGGCGCAGCCTGCGGCCGCGAACGCCGCCGTCCAGAAGGGCAGCTCGCGCCCGACCCCGACAAGCCACGTCCCGCAGGCGGCCCCGACGACGTCCCCGGATGACCACGACATGTTGTAGGCGGAAACTCTGCGGGCCATGTCCCAGCCAGGGGCGGGGCTGTCGGCGACCAGTCCCTCCACGGATGTGAAAAACAGCGCCAGGCCCACGTTCATCGCCGCGAGGCAAGGGATGATGCCGTACAAGTCGGGCCTCGCTGTCGCGACCGAGGCCGAGAACGCCACGACGGCCATGCCCGCCGCGGCGACGGGCCTGCGGCCGAACCTGTCGCTCAGCCCGCCCAGCGCCAGGCTTGCTATAGCGTAGCTGACCGCTGACGTTACGGATATGGCGCAAAGCCATACGTAGCTGTCGGTGTCTTCCCTGGCGATCAGAAACGCCGCCATCGCCGTCGTCAGGACCGTCGCTCCGGCCAGGTGCGTCATCAGAAAGTATATGAACAGTCCGGGCACAAGGGCCCCCTCTCTATCTTCGAGGCATTCCTAGGCGCGCTAACGGGGGGCGGCGAGATTCGGCGAGCGGACCTGAACGCCTCCAATGGCAGGCGCAGCCCGGCGGTCTTGTTCCTCCGCCGCATCCCTTCGGCGCTGTGGCGCGGTATGCCGATCGCGGACGGCCCCTGCGGCATCATCGCCCGAATTTGCGTCCCTCGTCGAGCATGGCGAGATAGTTGTCGAGCGGTATGTAGTTGGCCACACTGTTGCCGGAACCGAGACAGTAGCCTCCCCCCGGCATGCAAGCCTCCAGTGTCTTCCGCACCCTGTCCCGAACGGCCTTTTCATCGGAACGGCACATGAAATCCACATCTATGCCGCCCAGCAGCGCGATCCGTCGCCCGTAGGTGCCCTTGGCCTCGATCACCGACTCGATCGTGTCCTCGAACGAGTGCTTCGCGTCTATCCCGGCATCCTCTATCAGGTCCTCCATGATCGCCTTCAGGTTACCGCAGGAATGGAGCAGGTACGGCATGCCGGCCTCGTGTGCCATCCCCGCCGCCATCTTGTGCCCGGGCAGGACGAATTCCCGCATGTCCTTAGGGTGCATCAGCGTGCCGCCGCGATAGCCCATGTCGTCGCTGCCCCACAGGGCCTTCACACGCTTGAACTGAAGCGTCCGCGGTATCAGGACGCGGTATATTTCCGTCAGCTTGTCGGCTATGGCCTTCACAAGGTCCCGCTGGTCGGTCAACGCGTAGCAGAGGGTCTCGTAGCCCATCAGCCAAGAAAGGTACTCGGCGAAGTGCGCCACGCCCGAGACTATTACGCACATGTCGTCGGGCAGGTTCTTTTCGCACCATTCAAGCTCGCGAAGGTCGGCCTTCGCCGGATCCGGCCAAGGGTAGGCGTGGAACTCCTCCCAGGATGTTATCGGCCCATTGTGCTCCTCCATAAATTGCCTGCCGCTTTTGCGCGCCAGCTCGGCCGTATCTTGCGCCACGATCAATTTCGTCGGCATGTCCATCCCGGCGGGGCACAGGCGGACGTAGTCGTATCCGAGGAACCGCTGGATGGCGATCTGGCGCCTGAGTTTGAAGAAAGGATCGCTTCTGTCGAGGCCGGCGTCTACGCCGTACCGCTGGCATATGGCATCCTGGACCTCGGCATCCAGGAAAAGTTCGATGAAGTGCACTCGCCTGGGCGTGCCCTGCCGCCTTATGTTCGCTATGAAAGCTTCCCAATCCGGCTTTACCTCGAAGGCGAAAGGTCCCTTCGGAGCCGGCGAGGTCTTGACGGGCGCCGCGGACGGAACGCCGGCCGTCGTCTTCGCAGCCGGGACCTTCCGGGCGACACCCTGAACGCCGGTCTTACGCCTTCTTCTCAGCGTCTTCCGATCCGCAGTCCCGCCCGTCTTTTTTGCGTAACTTTTAGCCGCCCTTGGTTTTCCGATAACCTTCTTCGCCGCTTTCCCGAACCCGTCTTTTTTTCCGCCGGAGCCGCTCCTTCTCCTGCCGCCGGGCGCGGCTTCCCTCCTCCGTTTTCCTCCGACCATGGCTCGCCCCCTCCCATCGGCCCTTCTGGCGCGCCCAAGCGCGCGCCGGCCCCTTGCCTCCCTCCAGGCGCGGAGCGGCGCCGCCGTATCGGCGCCCCGCGATTTCTTCGGTCGCGGATGCCGTTGCTACTGATTCTCCAGGCGCCGCCACCGTACGCTGTATATTTCCGCCCGCGGTCCGGCGCCGGCCGCCGCGGTCATACCAGCAGGAGATTATCCGCCGGCGCATCCCTATCGAAAGCAAAAAAACGCCTCTCCGCGGACCTTCCGAGGGTGCGACCTCCGACTCGAAAAGGCATTCGCTCCGCGAAGACTGGAAAGCGCCTTCAGAATGCCATGTCGGGAAATATCCGGGGACCTTAGTATATATATTCGGTGCGTTCGAACCGGGCGGTCGGCGAAGAGCTTAGGTGCGGTGAAAGGGCGATGGGAAACGGGAGGAATTCCCCATGGGTGAGCCTCGTTTGGATTTCGCGAAATTTCTACGCTACGGCGAGCTGGTGCGCGCGGCGAGATCGCTGGCCGGGTGGAAGCCCGGCTGCGCCCGCCTGCTTTCGCTAGGCGCCAGTCCGGAGGGCAGGAAGATACCGATGCTGGAGATAACCCGTTTCGCAACCGGGAGATCGGAGGACAAACCGGGATACCTGGTCCACGGAAACATCCACGCATCCGAGGTGTCCGGATCGGCAGCATCGCTGTACTTGGCTTACAGGCTGTTATCCGAGGCCGAACACGACCATAGGATCGGACGCCTGCTGGATGAGATCGTTTTTTACATCGTGCCGCGGGTAAGCGTGGACGGAGCCGAGGAGTGCCTGGCCAGGGGCCGCAATATCCGCAGCCGCGAATCGGTGGAAAGGAGGCGCAACGCCCTGTACCCGTCGGACGTGAACGGCGACGGCCGGATCATGCAGATGAGATGGAAGGACCCGAACGGTCCGTTCGTGGCGTTCGACGACGACCCGGATCTGACGATGACGCGCCTGCCTGGGGAAGAAGATGGTTCGGCTTACCGCGTCGCCGTAGAGGGAATGATTCACGAATGGGACGGGACGGATTTTTCCGAACCCGAAGCGACCGCCTTCGATTTCAACAGGAACTGGGCGGCGAACTGGGCGCCCCGGCACATACAGCCGGGGGCCGGGCGATACGGGTTCTCTGAGCCCGAGACGCGGGCCTTGGCGGACTTCGCCTGCGACCATAGAAACATATTCGGTATGCTCGGCCTGCATACCGGGCCGAACTGCATCCTGAGACCTCCGGCCACCAAGTCCGATTCCGACATCGCGCGCGAGGACGTCGCGTATTTCAGAGAGATGGCGCGCGCGGGATCGCTGATCACCGGTTTCCCCGCCAGGTCGGTGGCGGAGTACCGCCACGAAAGATCGCTGCCCAACCGGCTCCACGGCCACTTTACGGAATGGGCTTATGAGCACATGGGCGTATACGGCTTCGAGATCGAACTGGGCAACATGTTCAATTCGCTCGGGTTCTCCACTGACCATATATTCAAATGCACATGGTCGGAATACCGGGAGATGGAGCGCGCCGCGATGGCCTGGCACCGGGCGCACCCCGAGGCAGGGGCGTTCGCGGAATGGAAGCCTTTCAGCCATCCGCAGCTCGGCAAGGTGGAAATCGGCGGCTGGGATCCCATCGTCCGCGCGAACGTGCTGCCGCATGAGCGCGAGGGCGTATGGCGAAGGGCATCGGAATTCATATTGGAGCTGGCCGGGCATGCGCCGAGGATCGAGATATCGGATGCAAAGGCCGAGCCGCTCGGAGGTCGGCTTTTCAGGATCAGATGCCGAGTATGCAATTCAGGGGGGCTTCCGACCCACGTCACGCGCCTGGCCGCGTCGTTCTCCCATCTGAAGGGCGTTACGGCGGAGCTGGACCTCGGCCCCGGCGTTCAGCGCGTCTGCGGCGGCACGCGCATCGAGATGGGCCATCTCCCCGCGAGGTCCGGCAGTAGACTTCTGGAGTGGATTGTGCGCGCTCCGAAGGGGCGGTCCGCAGCGATCGCAATAAGGGCCGGGGCTCCGAAGGCTGGAACCGCCGCGGCAAGCCTGATAGTCGGATGAGCCTCCGAAGCTCGCCGGCAGCGTCAAGCGACCTCTAGGCGTTTACCTATCGCCGAGACCAGCGAATGGGCCAGGACGGTGACCGCGATGATCGCGCATCCAAGGATGGCCCATGGTCCGGGAACTTCCCTGCAAAGCAGGTAAGTCCATACGGGGTTCAGCACGGGTTCGACAAACGATATGATCGTCGCTTCGACCGCGTTCAGACGTCTTATACCGCGCGAGAACAGAAAGTAGCTCAAGCCAAGCTGGAAAATGCCAAGGTATATCACGGCTGCCGCGTTGCGGGGCGTGGCGAGCGCGAAAGGATAAAACGCGGGAAGGCACATCGCCGTCGCCAGAAAATTGCCCCAGATCACTGGCGCGGCCGGGTTCCCGTTCCTGTTGGCGCGCAGGCCCGCGATCGTAAGCGCGAAGGCCAAGGCGGATAAAAGCGCCACTGCGTTGCCCAGAGTCTTCATGGGCTTGTCTTCTTGCGCCCCGTCCATGAAGACAAGGACCGCCAAGCCGGTCAGTAAAGCGGCGATGGCAATATAATCTGCCGAACGGTTCTTTTCCTTCAGCATCCATGGGCCGAGGATCAGCAGGAACAGCAGGCAGCTGTCCTGGATGAAAATGGCGTTGGCGGCGGTGGTCAACCTGTTGGCCAGAGCGAAGGAAGAGACGGTAAAGGCGTAGGCTATCGCCGTGAGTCCGGCGGTGCGATTGAGGATAAGTGCGCCACGCCCGGCCAGGGGCAGGAGCGTCAGGGCGGCAATGAGGGAGCGGCATCCGGCGACCTGAAGACCGGCCCTTATCTCGTCGCCTTCTACCGAGACGTACTTGATCGCCGCTCCCGCCGTGCTCCAGAGCAGCGCGGCGCCGAGCACCATCGCTCGACCCGCAAAGGCGCCGTCATCCTTTTCGATCCGCATTGTAGAAATCTCGCACCTCGTTGTACCGTTACTCTCCGATTGTGCCGAAAGGCCTTCCCCGCCCTGATCTGGCGGGACGCGGTCGCAAACCCGACCCATACGAAAATCGACGCCCAACTTTTTCGCGCTTTGTGACGGAGAATTCCCATCTCCCGCCCAGTCGCCGAACGGACGTTCGGGAAACATTATCGCGACGGCGCAAGAAATCCACATCGTAAAGCGCCGGCGCGAGCCGGGGGCGCATGGCCGTAAATGCGAAGGTGTCTGCGCTCAGGCGGAGAGGGCAAGACGGTTGCGGCCGACGGCTCGGTAGCGCGACCAAACCGTCCCCTCCCTTCCGCCATCCTTTGCTTGGTCCGTGCCCTCTTCCTCGGGAAAAGCCTCCTTGGCAAATCCTTCCAGAAAAGAGCATCGGTGCCGACGCTAAAAACTTTATGCAGTTACGGCCATGCACCCCGTGAAGCTGCGCGACGGCGGATAAGAGAGGCGCAGCCGGCGATGGACGAGCGAGTAGATGTCTGCGTGCACTTTGGCGATTAAAAATAGGGAGAAAATCGCAAAACGCGGATGATCGCGCTTGAGCGGTCCTTTGGGAACTGAATTAACGCCCATCCCGTAACGGGCAGAGTTATCGGTTGCGCTGTCTGCGGACGAGAGGGAGATTTCCGCGGACTCGGGGGGGCTTTACACCAACGCTTCATAGTGAGTGCACCACGCGGGGACGCCGTTTTTCTTGATTTTTACCCCAAAAGTTTTCGGAGAGCGTCGGGCGGGAAACGACGTCTTCAGTTCAAGTATCTTCCAGCCCCCCTACGATTTCGTAGCCGCGCGAATTCACATCGCAACCAGCTCCGGGTAGGGCATCCCCACTCCTTCCGGCAAACCAACGTGGCCGTTTAGTGTCAGACCTTTCACAAGACTTGACGGGCGGTTCCCATCCGGATAATCTAAAAACGTTTGAATGGGCGCATAGCTCAGCTGGCTAGAGCGCATGGATCACACCCATGAGGTCCGGGGTTCGAGTCCCTGTGCGCCCACCATGCCATACGTTTTGTGCCTTCGCGGGAAGCGATGCAACCGGTGGAATCCTCGGAGCTTGCACCCGTCGCTGGTTTTTCTTCGTTCCCGTGATTTTGCGAAACCGCCCCATGGCTTGCATAGGATTTTACGTAATCGGTGGGGCCCATGGGCGGGAAGTCCCACGTCCTTGCAGTTTTGAAGGTTTCACCCGTTACGTCCACATAATGCTTCATCGCGACAGCGGGAGAATTCCCCAACCATTTCGTCACTACCGGCAGCGGGAACGCCGCCGCCAGGTCGCTTTCGTAGGAAGCCCGTTGGGCGCGCCAGGTTAAGAGAGGAAAAAGTCTCATCCGCGTCTACCGGGTCTTCGAATAATACGCCGAAAATCTCACGGAGGATGATGGCGCACTGTTTCCGCTAACCTATCCCAAAAACGGCTCAGGGCGGGATGCGCCCGCGGGGACGACTTTCGAAAGGCAAGGACTTTGTTGCTTAACAGAGCCGGTTGCGCTGTCTGCGGACGATAGGGAGATTTCCGCGGACTCGGGGAGGCTTTACCCCAAAGCTTCATAGTGAGCGCCTCACGCAGGAACGCCGTTTTTCTCGATTTTTACCCCACTTTTTTTCTTGCGCGGATAT
>CALKMO010000230.1 GCA_937991785.1 uncultured bacterium
CCGCCGTCTTTAGCCAGCTCTTTTCGCGTCTCCTCCAGGTATCTCTGTATCTCGCCGGCTATCCAGGAGAACTTGCGCGCCGTTCGGAGAGTATAGCGTATCAGCGTGCACGGTCCGCCGCCGGTCTCGACTTCGAGGGAGGCGACCCCGACGTCCTGAACCGTCTTTATCTTTCGGATGTCTTTGATGCGGACGTCAGCGTCGCATGCTCCGCCGTCGCCGTCTATGGAAAAAACCAGTAGCCTGTCCGCGGTGACAACAAGGACACGCCTGCCGAACCGATCGTCGTTCGACAAGTCGCCTTCGGCGCAGACCAGCACATTGCCGCTTCCCATGCCCATGGACGCGAGCAATTTTTCGACGGCCCGGTCCATCTCCGGGGGCCCGCCGCTGGCCCGGACCATGTCGTCCGTACAAGAACCGGTTTCGGCGAGTCTCTTGGCGCCGTGGAGGCCGCCATGGCTGCCTCCCACGCCGCCTTTCCCGCGTCCGCCCACTCCCGGCAACTCCGTTCCTCCACCGCCGCTCTGGGCTCCCTCGCTTGCGCGAAGCTTTCCGCTCCAGGACCAGGACCGCTCGTCTCTGTTCCCATTGTATCCGGCTGGCCGCAGGCGTTCAGGGCAAGAATGGGTCCGATGCGTGAAGCGGCGCGCGGCCTTAACTGTCCAGGATGGTGCCGGTTCCGGCAGGGGGTAGACCGCCAAACCCGAAGCGGCGGATTTTTAGACCGGCACGTCCATATTTTGCGGCGCGAAACGCCTAATGCGCTCAACCGATTCTTCTGCTTCCATAGGGTGACCGATGTCATTATTTATTGGCGCACAACCAGCAGGTTGCGGAACCTGCCTTCGCCTTCGGTCCACAGCATGAACCGGCCGCCCAGCGCCTTGGAATTTATCGCGCCGGAAGTATCGCCGAGCGATTTTTCGGGTTTGCCGTCCACGTGGAATTCGACGGATCTGTTGTCCGCACGGATGGCCAAGCGCCGCCAATCGGAAGACGGCTTAACCAGGAAGCTGCAGCTCGGCCCCATATGGATGCCTATCTTCCCGCCGCTCCCCGCAACCTCTACCTCCATGTACAGCAGGTCCGCGCATTCGCCTTCGAGCGCCGCGACTGCCTCTCCCTCCGGGGTTCCGGCTATTTCGCCCAGGCCGTTGCACATCCATCTGCCCTTGGAGATGGAAAGGTTCATGGTTTTAAGTCGTTCTGCGGCGGTATTCCCTTCCAGCGGTTTTCTCAGATCGGCAAGCATCGCCGTGTAGCGCGAAATGTCCGCGCCCCCCGCGGCGGCTTCGGCGAAGGACTTTTCCGCGTCTTCCGCCAATCCTCGGAACAGCAGCCATAAGCCTGCCGCTATCGCCTCGTCGGGATTCGTTCCGTCACGGATCCTTGCCGCGGCGGCGGCCAGGTCGTAAGGCCGAAGCTCACGCCACGGCAATTTCGCACCGCCCGCCAGCGTCACCCCTGCCATATCTCCGCCCTCGACGGCCGTCTCGACGCCTCCGTGGAGGATTTTTAGGCCCGAGAGCTTCCCCGAAGAGGCCGCCGCGGACAGCTTGCGATGGAAAGACTCCCACCTCCCCATGTCGCCCCTAAGCTTTTCGAACTCGACAAACGCCTGAGTCCCCTTCAGAACCTCCCCGGCTTTCCCAGCGGCATGGGCGGCCGCGGAAACGTCGAACGCGCCCAGAACCGCTAACATCTCCTTCTTGAAGACCGCCAAGCGATCCGCCGCCTCGGCCTCTCGCTTCGCGCGTTCGGCGGCATCCGCCTCCGGTCCCTTCGGAGGCTCCTTAATTTCGTGCCGCGCCGTGATCTCTTCTGTGGCAACGGCGGCCAGAAAATCCTCGGCCTCCTTTGCGAGTTCGATCCTGAATCGTTCCCGTATCAGCGCATATATTTCCGATGCCTCCTTGAACTTTTTCTCTTTCCTAAGCTCTATCGCCTTTGCGCACAGCCGCCTGTATGCATCAGACTCCCGCCCGCGCGCCGCATCGGCTATCTGTTTGATCTCCTTCCTGGCCTCCGGAGCGATGTCTTCATGCGGCAGAAGCGAATGCAGCACAAGCGCTTTCTCGAACGATTCTTTATACCGGTTTTCCCTTTCCAGTTCGGCCATCTTCCTCTTGATGGACGGCAGGATGGACGCCACCCCGCTGTTTATCTTTTCGATCGCGGTATCCTTTGCTTTCAAGCCCGCTAAGGTTTTGCTATGTTTTCTGTAGACATCCATATATTTGGCCGCGGCGTCGCTCCATGTAACCCCAGGCATATTTGCGAACGCGTCGGCTTCCTTAAGCTCTTCTCTAGCGGCTCTTTCCTCCGGGGAATCGGCCGTCTTCGCTTCTTCAGTTTCGCCGCTTCCTCTAATGCGATTCCATAAGCTGGCGAGGTGCCCTGTATCGTAGAACATCAAGATGTATGTGACGGTACCAGCTATAATTAAGATGCCCAGGCTTCCCATCGCGATTCCGAACGTGTGACTGCCGGCGCGCTTGCTTTCGTATCTCTTTGCTCTCTCCTGTTCCCGTGCCGCGCCTTTCGGGCCGCCGGCTTCCGATGATTTTCCCCCTGCATGGGATAGGCCGGAAATGTCGAGATAAACCGGCTCTTCGTAGATTATTTCGCTTTCGGTATCGGCGCCGCCTTTCCGTTCCGGGGCACTGGGCTTTGCCGCAGGCGATTGCGCCAGGGCCGGAGCGGCAGGCGCAGGCGCAGCCGCGGTCATCGGCGCCTTTCGCGCCGGAGCCGCAGCAGCGGGCGACTGCCGCGCCGCCGTCCCGGCGGCCGGGGTGGCGCTTGCGGGCTGAGCGGGCGATTCTGGGGCGGGAGCCTGGGCGGGAGGCGCGGGGGCAAGGGATTGCAGCCTCGACCTGGAATCCACGTGCGTCCTGAGGTTGCGGCGCGGCTGCCTGGCCGTCCATCGGGAGGGCCTAGGCGGGGAGGGCCGCAACGCGGGAGCCTCCGAGTGCCGTCGCTCATGTCCGGCCGGCGCAGACGATGCCTCTCCGGAAGCCTGCGTTCTTACCCCTCCGCTCGGCAGCGTCGGAACCTCGGGAGCCCCGGCAATTATCGCCGCCCGCGCCCGGAACAGATCGTTTCGCAGATCCTCCGCGGAAGCGTACCTGTCCTCGGGCTCCTTCGACAGCATCTTTTCCACGATGCGGCTCAGGTACGGCGGAATCTTCGGATCCAGCGCCGCCACCGGCAAAAGGTCTTCGGCCGCCACGCGCATCAGAACCTCGAGAGCGCTATTCCCCGAATAGGGCGCGCGCCCGGTCAGCGCGAAATACATGACTGCGCCGAGACTGTAAATATCCGTGCGCTCGTCTCCGCGGGATTCGTCCACCGCCATTTCCGGAGCCAGAAAGAGCGGGACGGCGTCTTCGCCCGAATCGCGCAGCATAGCCTGGACGTTGGCCGCCACGTTCTTGGGCAATCCCATCGCGGACAGCCGGGCTACGCCGTCATTCCCGAGAATGACGTGCGAAGGCTTGATGTCGCCGTGGAAAAATCCACGGTCGTGGGCGTACGTCAGCGCCTCTGAGATCTGGATGGCTAGATCCACGGTTTCTATCGGGCGCAGAGCGCCGCACGTCTCCACGCGCCTCCTGAGCGATTCCCCTTCGACGTATTCCATCGCCACGTAGGCGCGCTGCCAGAAGGAGCCCACCTCTATGGTCTTTTGCAGGTTGGGATGCTCCAGCTGAGATACGAACGTTCCGGCGGATATCCATCGGCGCATGCGGGTTTCGTCCTGAGTTTCCTGCGCCGAGAGGATTTTTATGCACACGGCGGCGCCAGTAGGGACATGCCTAGCCTTATAAAGTGTCCCCGTGGCGTCGCCGCCAAGTTTCGCGAGGATCTCGTAGGGCCCAACCTGGTTGGCCGGTTTAGATGCTGCCGCAATGGCCGGCCGCTCCGTTGCCTGCATTCCGACATCGGGCAGATCGAGTTTCGGCGGCCCCGATGCGATCGGCTCGATCCAAACGGTCCGTACGGCCTCGACCGAATCCCTAGCCGTTTCAGCCGTTCCCCCCGGAGTGGATATCCAGTTGGTCGTCCCGCAGCGAGGACATCGAAAACTCGCCCCTACTCGCGCGTTTGAGACATTGAACCGCGCGTTGCATCCGGTGCAAACGGCCATCCGCTTGCCTTGTGCCTGGAGTATCGCATGAACCTGGTGAGGCCTCAACGCTCCGCGATCCACCAGCAGTTCGCCCAACCTCTTCGGCCGCTCGCCCCGTGCGTCGGCATCCCGTT
>CALKMO010000231.1 GCA_937991785.1 uncultured bacterium
GCATCTATCCGGATGGCGTCGAAGCGATCGCCGTCGAGCAGGCGCCTGCGGTCGTCATGATCCGGAAGGAAATCGAGAGAGACAGCGAGCATCGCGTAATCCCTGGACCGCGAACCGCCGGGATCGCGAGTCCGAAGGCGCTGGTCAAGCACCATTGACACCCGCGAAACCTTCCTTATATCGTCAACCTCGTCGAAATCGTATATCTTGACCGGATTCGAGGATGTGGCGCTGACGGCGCGGTATTCGATCCTCGGTTCCACCACGTGCCGCAATCCCCTTATCCCAAGTGCCGGGACATTTACGTCGTCGAAAGTTCCGTAAACGCGCGCGGAAAGCGTGGCGCCCCATGCGTAGGCGCCCTGGTGCTTGGCGTCGCCGTCCCGGCTGTCGTCGTAGAGAGCTTGCGAAGTACCGACGTAAGGTTTGAACGTCACAGGTCCCAAGGTTACGGGACGGCTTAACGTCAGTCCTAGATGGAGCCTTCCGGCGTCGAAGCCGTCTTGGTCAAGGATCCTGCGGTCGAACTCCCTCCGGAACCTGCCCGCCGAAAGCGTCCCGTCCAGGAAAAAACCGAATCCGAGATGGGTCGGGAGGAGATCCGCGCGGCCCTTCGGCTCATACCATGTGAAAGGCCCGCGAAAGACGGATGTCGGCGGCGCTGCCTCGAAGTCCAAGGGATCGGCCCTGTAGGCGAGTTCCAACCGCCAGTCGTCGGATATCTTGGTTATCGCCGCGAGCGCCTCGGGGGCGGGTTTTTCTTTCCAATCTCTCCTGAAATACTCGTTCAGGAACTGGCGGTCCGAGACCGCAGAATATTTCAGATCCAGGTTCCATCCGGCGAACCTGGAAAGATCGTCGAACCCTTGGTGATGCTGGAACTCGACCCCCCATCGCCTCTCGTCCGGATATCGCTCGGGGAAAAGGTTGGGCGGTCCGGCATTGTCCAGACGCCGGCGTTCCTCGTACATGAGGTTTTCGTCGAAGGATCGGCGCGGCTTTCCGTCAAGCAGCGGGGCGAGATCGCGGCGGAGTTGGCGTTCCGAGAGCATCTTCTTCTCACGATCGCTGGTCTCGGTTTCGTAAATGCCGTACAAACGTAAGCGCCCGCGGCCCTCGTCCCACGCTGCGTAGGACATCTCGACGCCGCCTCCGGCGCCACGCTCGGACCTGTAATCGAGGTCGAAATATATGCGCTTTGGGCGTATCGGCCAATCCTCGAGCGGCGGGGCGGCCATGCCGAAGCGTGCAATCCCGAACCATCCCCACCGAGACGAGTTCCCGGCGTTGCCGCTGAAATAATACGAAGGGCCGTCGGTCCTCATCGTCAGATACGGAATCCATAACACCGGCAAGGGGCCTGCCATCAGCGTGATGCCGCGCATTACGACGCGATGCAACGCGCGGCGAACCTTGTCGGCGTCCGCCGGATCAGGCGTCTCGCGAAGGTAGTAGTCCATCCGCCGGATGCGCGCGTAAAGCGTGGGTTTCGCCTGATCCTCCGCAGATACGCGCGAGTCGTGGGCGCTGAATCGCAAGGGACCGTGTTGGATTATACTGGCCGCGCGCATCACAAGGGACAACCGGGCCTGCGGGTCGTTCCGCGGATCGAGATATGGGCCGTAAGGGTCCCTGAACGTCCTCGCGAAGAAATCGTCGGCCGCAGCGTCGGCGATTTCCGCCCCCCTGATCCCCTCGATCCGAAGCATTTCTGACATCAGCTTCCCGGGACGGGCCACGTAGCTTACCGAGGGGTTTATCGCGTATCCGCGGGATGCCTTCAGGTCGTAGAAAAAGACGTCGCAGGACGTCTGGCTTTCGCCTTCAGTCAGCCTTACATTCCCTTCCGCGTACACCGCGCCCCGGCCATGGAAATATACGATGTTGTCCGCCTCGACCTTTGCCGAGCGGAACCTGACCCATGCGCTTCCGGCGAATATGTACGCCCCCCGTTCGGCGTCCCTGTAGTAGGCGGAGGCCGAGTACGTTATCTCTTCGTCGGGGATCACCCTGGCCTTTCCTCGCTCGCCATCATCGGGCGGTCCATCCCCGCCGGCGCACTGTTCCGTACGCGCCGCCATCGCCGTCGCGGCCGCGAGGAAGATCAAGATTCGAAAAATGGTCGAGAGGAAGCCGAGAAATACCTTGGGACGAATGCCGGGCCCGGATACCGGGCGGACCGCCGGCCGGCAAGCAAATGCGGTACGATGAGAGAAACCGGCGCGACGCGCGGGCGCAACGCGGTTGAGAATTGCGGGGCGGCCGGCCAGGCCGGCCATGTCGCGAAGCGGCTCGGCCATCGCTCCTCACGCAAACGATCCGGGAAGCGCGCCCTGGCGCGCAGGGACGCGGAACGGTCCTCATACCTATCGCGCTTGATCCGGAAAATTCCGATCGAACGCCGTGATTGTAGGGAGCGAGCCGGGCTTGTCAAACGCCCGGAAGGGAACGCTAAGAGCGGTTAGTCCGCGACGCCTCGGACCGATGGCACGGCCCCTTCCTGTTATTCCCGGGCGGCAGGCACTCAATCCTCTTTTACCGCCAGATGCCGGCGCTCGTCGTGCCCCGCTATCCTCCGCCGAATTTCGTGCCCGCGGCATGGGCGGACGGCCGGACGATCAAACTGCTGAAGGTGCCGTCCGATATTGCGAAAGGGTTTTAGCTCGCTCGCGAGGGCCCCCTCCCCGCCCCTTTTGGGCGATGCGCGCAGAACGGAAGCAAGAAAGCACGTAAATGCGGCCTCCTGCGATGGCGGAGCCGGGGCCTGGCGTGCGAATCGCGAGCCGGTCCGTATCCGCCGCCTCAATCGCCATCTCCGCGGTGGAACAGCACGCCTTCTGGAACGACGGTCTCTTTGAAATCCTCGCCGGACCATAGGAATCTGCATCCGGCGTGCGCGGTGTTCTCGAAAAATTCGATTTTTACCTTATGGTCGCCCGCCTTCAGTTCCAGTTCTTCCGTCCCTTTTTTGCGCATCGGCCGCACGCCGGGGTTGTTGACCACCTGTTTGCCGTCTATGAAGAGGCGCGTACCATCGTCGGATTCCACGAAGAACCTGTATTTGCCGTCTTTCGGTATCCTTATAATTCCCGTCCAGCGTATATAAAAGAAATCGAAGAGTTCCGTGCCGGGCCACTTGCCCATGCCGACGTTTACATCTATCGTTTTGTCCACCCTTTTCATGTCGGGCTTTTTACCTTCGAGAATGACCGGGAAG
>CALKMO010000232.1 GCA_937991785.1 uncultured bacterium
TGGCTTCCAGCAGGTCCCCAACATAAGGCCGGTGCTGGAGCGCGAGAACCTCGGCCCTGCACGCGCGGCGATACATGATGTGTTTCTTTCGCATGTGATGAGCCACGCGCCGGGCTATGATAAGCTGATGGCCGCAAGCCCCGTGGACATAATGTCCACGCCGCACGCCGTGGGTGTGATGGCCGAGCTGGCCGCGAAACGCCGCGGCATAGACCTTATGGCCGTGGACATAGGCGGAGCCACGACGGACGTGTTTTCAGTATGCAAGGGCGTGTTCAACAGGACCGTCTCGGCGAACCTCGGCATGAGCTATTCCGTATCGAACGTGCTGGCCGAAGCGGGTATAGATAACATATGCCGATGGCTTCCCTTCCGGGCGGACCCCGACGCGATACGCGGAAGCCTAAGGAACAAGATGATCCGCCCGACGACCATACCGCAGGATATGCGGGGCTTGATCGTCGAACAGGCGGTGGCCCGCGAGGCGCTTAGGCTTGCGCTGGCGCACCACAAATCCCTGGCCGTCGGATTAAAGGGGGTTCAGCAGGAGCGAACGATAGCGGATGCCTTCGACCAGACCGCCACCGGCGCGGGCCTGGTGGATATGATGTCCGTCGGGATGATAGTCGGCTCAGGCGGAGTTTTGAGCCATGCGCCCGACCGCAAATCCGCCGCGCTCATGCTGCTGGATTCCTTCGAGCCGCTCGGCGTGACCGAACTATGTGTGGATTCGATCTTCATGATGCCGCACCTTGGCGTGTTCGGCAGCGTGCATCCTGAGGCGGCGCAGGAAATATTCGAGCGGGATTGCCTGGTGTATCTGGGCACGTCCATATGTCCCGTCTTTGGCAAGGCCAAGCCTGGAACGCCTGTGCTTAGGTACGAGATATCCGGGGGGACTAAGGCATCGGGGATGGTTGGGGCCGGGGAGTTGGTGCGGGTCGAGCTGCCGGTCGGAGAGCGGGCGCGCATCGTGATGGAACCGCTGGGGAGGTCGGTCGACGCCGGCGCCGGCCGCGGCAGGAGGCTCGAGATCGAGGCGAACGGCGGACACGCGGGAGTGATTTTCGATGCCAGGGGCAGGCCGCTCGTTCTGCCTGAAGATTCCGACGCGCGCGCGGCGGTTAACGCGCGATGGATGGAGGCGATGGGGATAGCCGCCGAGTAGATTCCGATCGCCGGCCCGATCCGGCTGTCGGAACCGGCGGCGGGCCGGAACCGCATAGTCGGGTGGCCTCGGAGAGCGAAAATAAGCGACGCCGACGGAGCGAAGCCTCGGAACTTTGCGGGGAGGCCGCCGACGGAGCCGCTTCTGTGAAAAGATACGATGAAGCTCGGCGCGCGGCTGGGAGGTGCGCAGGATCAGGAGCGACCGAGGAAGGTTGACGCATGGGAACGGCATACACGCCCGGCCTGAAGGTAAGCGCGGATACGGTAGTGGAAAAGACGCGCCGCCTGCCGGTAAAGGGCGAGGTCATGGTGGCGGTCGGCGACAGGGTGACGCCAGAAACCGTCGTCGCCAGGGCGCTTCTGCCGGGCGATATCGAAATAGTCAAGTTGGCAGATCGCATGGGTGTGGATCCTGACGAGCTTGTCGGGAACGTCAGGGTCAAGGTCGGCGACGAGGTGAAGAAAGGCGATCTTCTGGCCGAGGTCAAAGGGTTCTTCGGGCTTTTCAAATCGCAGGTTACGTCTCCTTGCGGAGGCAAGGTCGAATATTACGCCGAGGTCACCGGGCACCTGGGCATCCGGCGGCCGCCGGTTCCTATCGAGATAAACGCATACATGGCGGGGATCGTTAAGGAGACGATACCCGGAGAAGGCGTGGTCGTGCGGACGCGGGGGGCGTTCGTCCAGGGAATCTTCGGCGTCGGCGGCGAGCGGCACGGCACTATACGCATGGCGTGCTCTTCGCCGGAAGAGGACCTTTCGCCCGACAAGGTTCCGAGCGAGTCCCGCGGCGCGATACTGGTCGGCGGGGCATCGGTCGGCTCGGAAGCGCTCAGGCGCGCCGCCGCCTCCGGAGCCGCGGCGGTTGTGGCCGGCGGAATAGCCGACCGCGATCTAAGGGAATACCTTGGCTACGATATCGGGGTTGCGATAACCGGCGACGAGAACATCCCTCTGACGCTGATCCTGACCGAGGGGTTCGGGAGGATGCCGATGGCTCGCAGGACTTTTGCCCTGCTCCGTTCGCTGGAAGGCAGGGCCGCATCGGTCAACGGCGCAACCCAAATAAGGGCCGGCGCGATGCGTCCTGAAATCATAGTACCCGCCGAAGGGTCTCCCGACGCTGGTCCGGCCGTTCCAGAAGGCGCCGGTGCAGGCGTGCTGGAGATAGGCACGATGGTAAGAGCGATAAGGGAGCCGTACTTCGGCGAGATAGGCAATGTTGTCGAACTCCCCCCCCGACCGGTACGGATCCCGACCGGCGCAGTGGTCCGGATCCTGCGGATGAAGACCGGTGACGGACGCGTTATAGAGATGCCCAGGGCTAACGTGGAGATAGTAGATCTGTAAGCTTCGGAGGGCTGCCGGGGCATCCATATCGTTGACTAATGCGGGGTGGCGATCCGCCTTTAATAGGTTGCCGCGCGACAGGTGGTGCGGCCTGTACAGTCGCTGCTTTTTCCCGCGGGGCCGGCGCGGGCGCCGCATTTTCTGAAGGAACACGGAATGCTCGCCAAGGTGCGCTCGGCTGCCGTCGCCGGAATAGAAGGCGTGCCGGTCGAAGTCGAGGTGGATCTTTCGCCCGGCTTGCCGGCGGTGGCTATAGTGGGCCTTCCTGACGCTGCAGTCAAAGAGAGCGCACACCGCGTCAAATCGGCCGTGACTAACTCGGGGTTCCATTTCCACGACGGCAGGGTCACCGTGAACCTTGCCCCCGCCGACATGCGCAAGGAAGGCCCGATCTACGATCTGCCCATAGCCCTAGGCATCCTTTGCGCCGACCGCCAAGTGGTCCCAGTCAAGGATTCGTTCGCGGCCGTGGGAGAGCTGGCGTTGGATGGGAGGCTCCGCTCCGTTCGGGGGGTAATATCGCTGGCTATGGCAGCAAGGGAGGCGGGAGCGAAAAACATACTTGTGCCTGCGGAAAACGCAAACGAGAGCGCCGTGGTGGACGGGATAGCGACGAGGGCCGTATCTTCGCTGGCGGATGCGGCCGCCTGGCTGGCCGGACATAAGGAGATAGAACATGTAAGGGTTGACGTGGCATCGCTGTTCCGGGCAGCGGAGGCTGGCGCGCCGGACTTTGCCGACGTCAAGGGCCAGGAGATGGCGAAACGCGCCATGATCGTCGCCGCGGCCGGCGGCCACAACATAGTCATGGTCGGCCCCCCTGGGTCGGGCAAATCCATGCTGGCCAAGCGACTTCCCGGAATACTGCCGCCGTTGACGCTCGATGAGGCGTTGGAGACCACGCGGATACACAGCGTAGCGGGCGTTTTGGCCTCCGGCCAGGCAATGGTGGTCCAAAGGCCGTTTCGCAGCCCGCATCATACCGTGAGCTTCGCGGGACTGGTCGGCGGCGGCATAGATCCGTCGCCGGGAGAGATATCGCTGGCCCACAACGGCGTGCTGTTTCTGGATGAGCTGCCTGAATTCGAATCGCGGTCCCGCGAGGCGCTGCGGCAGCCGCTTGAAGACCGCAGGATAACGGTATCGCGCAGCAGCGGTTCGGCCACTTTCCCAGCGAACGTAATGATGGTCGCAGCGATGAACCCGTGCCCCTGCGGGCACCTCGGCGATCCCAGGAAACAATGCGTATGCTCTCCGCTGGCAGTCAGGAGATATTTCTCCCGCGTATCGGGACCCCTGTGGGATCGAATAGACATACAGATAGAAGTCCCGGCGGTCCCTTACGACGACATGCGCGGGGGCGGCGGCCGGCCTACGAGCGCTGAGGCGAGGGAATCGGTATATTCGGCGCGACGGCGCCAGTCCGAGCGCTTTGCCGGCTCCGGAATCCACGTTAACGCCGCCATGAGCGAGCGCATGGTTGAGCAGTATTGCAATCTTGACGAGGAGTCTCATTCGCTGTTGCGGCAGGCAATGGATAGCCTGGCGCTATCGGCGAGGGGATACATGCGGATACTGAAGGTCGCGCGTACGATAGCGGACATAGAGGGGGTCGAGCGCATATGTTCTAGGCACGTGTTGGAGGCCATCTCCTATCGCTCCCTAGATAGGGGCATGACGGCCTAGGAAGGACGGGATCTTGCCTTTAGGTCTCTCCCGGATGATATTCGGACATTTGCGCCGGACTTTATTGCGCGGATTCCCTAAGAGCGTACCACTCTTCGTAATCCGGCACGAAATACCTGGGTCTCCTCTTTGCATATTCCTTTACGCTAAACAAGATATCATACTCCGGCCGGCCTGCCCTCGATGCCAGCTCGCTATAGATGTTTAGACATTCCTTTTCGCCTCCGGCATGCACCATCGTGTAGATCGAATAGGGCCATTCGAGATGGCCCCGTCTCGCGTAGCAGTGCGTAACCCTCGGATCTGCCGCCAGCAGCGTTCCGACGCGTTCGATATCGCGTTCCGGTATCTTCCATATCCCCATGCCGTTGGCTTTGTATCCGGCCCTTCTGTGAGCCAAGACGGCGGCGAGACGGCGCATCCGGCCGGATGAGGCCATCGCCCCGATCGCGGCCAGCAGTTCGTCCTCCTGAATCCCAAGCCGCCTTGCGATAGGCAAGAACGGCCGCTTAGAAGGCGGGATATGTTCCTGTATTTCGCGCACGACGGACATCTCGAATTCCGAGGTGGGCGCAGGAGCAGCAGATTTGCCCAGTCCGAACGGATCAGGAGCGGCGGGGCGCACGGCCAAACGCTCCGATTTGCCGTTATAACCCGAGCCCTCCGCGAGCGGCAATTTGACCTCTATCTTGAAAGCCTTAACGACCGGCAAGAGAAAATATTTCTCCAAACCGGCTTCGCGAGCTATGATTCCGACGGTTTTTTCCAGAGAACGGCCGGGGGGAACAGCTATAGTGAACCATAGGTTTACTTTGTGCATCCTGGCATAGTTGTGGCTCACGCCCGGATAGGCGGACACTTTCGCCGCCGCCGCGTCAATACGGCATGTCGGAACGATGGCCGCGACCAGGGCGGTGGAGTAGCCGAGCGCCTGACCGTAGAAGATTCCAGATATGCTCCGTATCAGTCCGGCATCGCACAGTCTGGCCGCCCCGCGCACCGCATCCTCTTCGGCGACGCCCATTGCCTCCGCGATGGATGCATACGGCCGCGAGACGATCGGCAGGCCGTCCTGGAGCAAGGAGCATAGCCGGACATCGAAGTCGCCGTGTTCGGCACAGTTATCCATCCGCCAACCTCCCTAACGCCGCAGCACGCCGATCCCGGCGGCGGCTTAGCGCCTGCTGTGCGCCGCGTTGTAACCGCCAGCGGCCCCCAATGCAAGGGCGGCGGATAATGGATGGCGCTTTCATGCCTACTTGCGCTTGGCGGATGCCTCCCGGCGCGTATCATGACCCTGACATTCTCGAATCGGGACCGGTTCCCGATCATTATGCGGCCGGATAGGCGGATCGGCACCGGGTGCTGCGGTTCCCTGTGCGTGGGCGCGGCCCTTGAGTTTTCTGCTCGGATCGGAGACCGGCGACGGATACGAACCATAGGACGAGGCGGAGGATGTAGAAGGGGCGAGCAATGGGATACGAGCCGGGCGAGATAGAGCCTAAGTGGCAGAGGTACTGGGAGGAGCACAAGACGTTCAGGGCCAAGGATCCCGGGGAGCCGGGTTTCGATCCGAACAAGCCCAAGTTTTATGTGCTGGATATGTTTCCCTACCCATCCGGCGCCGGATTGCACATAGGCCATCCTGAAGGATATACCGCGACGGACATAGTCGCCCGCTACAAGCGCATGTGCGGGTTCAACGTCCTGCACCCGATGGGATGGGATGCCTTCGGGCTTCCGGCCGAACAGTACGCCATAGAGACCGGTACCCACCCGGCCGTTACGACGCGCAGGAACATAGAGACGATCCGCCGGCAGATCAAATCGCTGGGGCTGGCCTACGACTGGGACCGCGAGATAGACACTACCGACCCGTCATACTACCGCTGGACGCAATGGATCTTCCTGAAGATGTACGGGATGTGGTACGACGAGGAACAGGACAGGGCGCGCCCCATCGAAGATCTGCCGATACCGCCGGAGATAGCCTCGGATCCCGTGGCCCGATGCAAATACGCGGACTCCAAACGGCTTGCCTACATGGCCGAGGTTCCCGTGTGGTGGTGCGAAAAGCTCGGTACTGTGCTGGCCGACGAAGAGGTGATAGATGGTCGGTCCGAGCGCGGAGACCATCCGTGCGTGCGCATACCGTTGAGACAGTGGATGCTGCGGATAACATGCTATGCCG
>CALKMO010000233.1 GCA_937991785.1 uncultured bacterium
ATGGCGTCCAGACGGGCAGCGGCGACCGGCCCGGCGCGCATCTTCCATATGGCTGCAAGCCGCGAGTGGGCCAGGAGGCGCAGACCGCGATCCATCGAGCGGTCCGCCGCGATCCGGCGTGCGTCCTCCCGAAACCGGACCGCAGGTTCCCGGGCCCGGCCCCGCCTCGATACGGGATTCCCATATGCGGGACGGTCGCACCGGCGCATTCTACTCGCGCGCAGCCCCATACGCGCAGCCCCCGGGTCCGTTCTCCCCGACTGGCCGGCCCGGGGACCGACAAAATACCGGAATCCCGCCCCGATACATACACTTACACCGCCGCCGGAGAGACGTTAAGCGGAAAATATGTATAGTGTTATTACGTGTTATTAGCCGGGCGGATGAAGGTTCCGTTGCCTGGCCGAAGCGAGATATCGGCAATCGGCAGCGTAAGAGTCCGGCGTCGCGCAATACCTGACGACCGGTCGGAAGCGGCGGTCCGCTCCCGGCGCGGGTTTCCGCAGCAAGGCGCAGGATGCGCAGGGCCGGGCAAAGGTGCGGCGGGTCCTGTCCGTTCGGCCTCGCTACATCGCCATCGCCCGTTTGAAGCACTCGCCCACCATCGCCGGAACGTCCTCCTTGTTCGACGGGTCGCCGACTCCCTCGAGAAGGTAGCGCGCAACGCGGCCGGAATCGCACCAGCTCGTGGCGAGCACGCCGAGGAGGCGCTCGTTCCGGTGCGCCGCGGCGAAGCTGACGAGCGCCTCGGCCGCGGGCAGGTCCTTCCACGGGCAGACCACGGTGCGCAGGCCCCTGCCGGTGAAGATCGCCACCGAGGGATATTCGTCGCGCTTGTGGTAGTGCCAGTCGCAAATGACGATGTCCTTCGGGATCGAAGCGATGGCGGCGGCGGTGGCGTTGGCGGACGCCTCCCACTTGCTTTTGTATCCGGTGGCCTCCGAATCCAGCAGCCTGTCGCCCCACATGAACATCTCCACGCCGCGCGCGCCCACAAAGTGGCCGTGGAGCGCAACGACCCAATCGGCGAACAGTTCATGCGCCGGCGTCCCCCTGCACCTGGGGCAGCGGGCGATCTCGAAGACCTCGTCGAGACCGACGTGGATGGCATCCGCGCCGAAGGCCTCGATGAGCTCGTCGCCCAGGTCGAAAACGACCGGCTTCACGCCTGGGTGGCACGGGCATAGGCTTCGGCAGTACTCGACCTCCTCGAGGTCCGGCGTCTCGTCGAACTCGGGGTGCGCCCGGAGCAGCCCCAGCTCAGACCCCCGCCGCTTCCCCGACTGGTGGCCGAGCAGGTTCATCTTCGGGATGAGCCGGATGCCCTTTTCGCGGCAGAGCGCGGCGAGCTCCGCGGCCTGCCCGCGGGTGAGCGCCCCCTCATCGGCCGCCTCGGGATGGCTCTCGAAAGCGTAGCGGTAGCGCACCAGGAGCACTACCGCGTTGCAGTCGTGTTCGGGGAGGACCTCGGCGATCATCCGCTTGAATAAAGCGTAGTCCTCCTGTTTCGGCACGCCCAGGCAAAAGCCTCTGAATGGCCAGTCGGTTCTTCCGCTTCGATCGCGATGACCTTCGCCGATTTTCATTTTTCGCGCCCCTTTCCTTTCCGCCTCCCCGCCATCTGCGCCTCTCTTATCCGCCGCCGCGCCGTTTATAGCACAACCGGCTTCAGCAGGCGCTAAGGGATGGTCACTGCCCCGAACAGACTCGCGCCCAAGGCCCTACTTCGCCTTCACTATGCGCGCGAGGATGACGTGCTTGCCGGAGCCGCCGTCGGACTCGTAGGCCACGAGGAAGAGGCCGTCCTTGCCGCCGGCCACCGCTGGATTGAAGCATGGCGTGGCGCCGTCGTCGAGGGTGGGGAGGCTATCCAGGCTATCAAGGCGCCGTCCTTCTTTGCCGTCAATGCGCAGCAGGTGCAGACCCTGACGGTCTGTTTTCTTCTTTTCGTCCTCGCTTCCGCGCACGGCCACCAGGAAGAGGTCGCCGCTGGCTCCGGCGCTCATGGGCGGCGTGAAGCCGCAAGATCCGGGCCCGGGTTTGCGGACCATCATGGCGTAAGTGGAATTCCAGCCCGAAGCACCGGTCTTCGCGGGGTCACCGTTCGGGTTCTTGAGGGCTTTGCCGGTGGCAGCGTCGCAGACGACAGCCAAAGGCATCATGATGCCCCGCTTGGCGCCGCCGTTGAGGTAAAGCACCCGCGCGGTTCCTCCAGCGATTTGGCCATCAAACTCGTAATACAGGCCAGCCGGAAGCTGCTCAATGCCCAGTATCTTGATGCTTCCGCCCTCGTCGCCCAGACGAGCCAGGAAATTCGGAAAAGTTTCGCCCTTCGCGCCGATTGCGAACGCGTTGAGCCAGGCCATCTGCCAAGCATCGCCCGCACGGGTCAGGCACACGTTGCCGCCGCGAAGGGCCTGCCCCTTGCTGTCCTTCAGAGCGACGCCGTTGGCCTCCAGCACCCCGCCGTCGGGAGACACCCGCGCCGCCCACACGGCGTAACCCTCGTCCTTCTGCCATTGCTGCCAGGCTACCAGGAAGCCGTTCGGTCCTGGGGCTACGTCGGGCATGTTCTGATTCGCCGGTCCGGCGGCGACGGCGATGGCCGCCTTGTCGAGAAGCGTGCCGTCGGGCTTCACGCGCGCGGCGCAAACGTCCCAACCCTTGCCCTGTGTGTCGAACGCCTGCCAGACGACGAGAAAGACGCCGCCGGAAAAGGCCACCCGCGGCCGCTCCATGCTGCCCTGGCCGGCGGGCAGTTCGATGGGCTTGGCGTCGAGCACCTTGCCCTCGGCCGAGACGCGCGCGGCGTAGATACTTGGGTCCGGTCCCCCTACGAACTTCGTCCCCTGCTGCCAGGCGACGAGAAAGGTCTTGTCGCCGTCAGAGGCGCAGGCGGGCAGGCATTGCGCCCGCGCGTCCGGGGGGTGAGAGCAGACGGCGACGGCATCGCCGACCTTCGGCGCGGTCTCAGCGGCCAAGGCCGGCGAGGCTGCGAGCACAACGAAAAGCCAGGTTCCGAGTCGCATCGCCGTTTCTCCTATTTCACGCGCCGGATCTTGAAGACCCGCGTCGGCAGGAGCCTGGGGCCGTCGGGGCCCTTCACCCAATGGGTCAGCCCATCCCAGATCTGCATCCTGCCGTAGAGGGTGCCATCGCGGTCGATGCCAACCAAGGGAGAGCACATGAGATCTCCCAGGTTGCCGCCTTCGCTCTTGGGTTTGCCCGTGCCGGCCGGGTCGAAAGGCTGTTTGGGATTGGCATGCACACGGTCCCCGTTATTCGGTACCCTCTTTACGTACCACATTCCGTTATTGAGCAACGTGGCGGTGGTGGTTTTGAGATCGGTCGGTACCCGGCGGATCTGGTCGTTGTCTCCGCCGCAGACATAGACGCACTCCCCGCTGAATTCTACAAAGGCGCTCGCTATAGTATCAAAAAATGCTTCTAGGGGCGGGCCGTCGGGCAACTTGCCCCCGGCTTCGCGGCTGGGCGCCAGAACTCCCGCGATGTGCGTGATCTTGCCGGCGGCGTCCACTTGGCAGACAACATCGTTCGAGCGCGCGCCGAAGTAAGCGTTGCCATTCCGGTCTGCCCCCCCGCCGCAGTGGCGCATGATCGGGAAGTCCCCCGGCTGAGCGGGCTTGCCCCCGTAATGCCCGATCCCAAGGGGCCAGCCGCCAAGGCAGGTTAGTTTCTTGCCGTCGGCCGAAACGCGGTAACACAATGTGGCGGCGCCGATGGTGAGCGTGCCGTCGGTGGCGACGGCGACGTGCAGGTTACCTCTAATCTTGGCCTCGCGCGGAGCGCAGCTCTCGCCGGGCTTGAGCTCCTTCGTCCCGCGCCCGGCGTAGGTCTCGACAGTCCACTTGCCCTCAGCGTTCTTGAAGATGCGCCGGACGCAGTCGTTGCCGTTGTCCGGCACGAAGACGTTGCCGCGGTCGTCCACGCCGATGTTGGAAAAGCCGTAATAAGATCCGACACCCATCCGGAATTCGGCATGGTCGGCCGGGCCGTCGCGGTAGCCAAAGCGCCCGGTCCCGGCCAAGCGGCAGCGGATGCCATCGGGAGTTACGAGGTCAATGTATTGCTCGCCGTCCACCGATGTACCGTTGCCGACTGCGATGTAGCGGTTGCCGTCCTTATCTTGGGCCATGCTGCTGACGCTGACCCCCACGCCCTCGACTGGTCCCCACTTCGGCCCGCCGCCCATGGCCATCGTAAACTCTTCCACTACGTAGCGCTGCTCCTGCCAAGGCATGGAACCCGGCGCCTCGGCGGACGGTGGCGAACCTCTTCCGCGTCGGTCCTTCGGAGCCACAGCCGCGGCGCCGGACGCGCCAGAGGGGCCGGAGTTTTTCTCGCCTCCAAGGAATTCTGGAACGGATATGCCCGCGACAGCCGTCAGGATCGCCGCCGCCGCTCCGATCATAATTTTCATTGCAGTCCCTCCTTTCGCCTCCGCCAACGGAAGACCGCCGCCCTTCGCGCCTGCCGATCCAGCCGCATCAGGCGCGCCCGTCGCATCCGTCCCGCCGATTGTGCCGACCGTGTCCGCCCCGCCCGCCGGTCCGCCGTCCGTACTCTCCCCGACGGGAGACGCGCTCGAAGCCCCCGTCGCCTGTTCGGCCAGGAGCTTCCTGACGGCCGCCTCCAAGGAAGGCGGAAGGGGCGGGGCTGCGCCCGAGCCGATCATGTCGGGCAGCATCGGGACGGTCGCGCCGAAGCCGGCTTCAGAAAGCGCCTCCCGCAGACGCTCAATCCCCCGCGAAACATACTTGCGGCACGTTCCTTCCGGCATGTCCAGCACGCTGGCGATTTCGTGGTGGGGAAGTCCCTCGACATAGTGCAGCAGCAGCGGCAGCCGCAGGCTTTCGTCCAGCCCGGCCAAGGCCTTACGTACCGCAGCTGCGGCCTCTTCGCGCGCCGCCATCTCGGCCGGATCCCCGGAACCTTCCTCGAAGCGCGCCATGGAATACTCTCGCGCCTTCAGCCGCTCCTCCCCACGCACCGTGTTCCGCGCGGTGTTGGCCACTATCCTGAGCAGCCATGACCGCACGGAGCCGAGGTCGCGTAGTCCCCTCCTCGCGCGCCAGGCATTCAAGAACGCCTCCTGGACTGCGTCCTCGGCCAGCTCCACATCGCCGACGATCCAACAGGCCAAGCGCCACGCCGATCCGCGAAGAGCGAACATCTCTTCCTCAAGCTGATTCGCCCACGCCACGATCCCCTCTCCTTATAGCCTCTTGATACCTGACACCGCCGACCGGAAAAACGCGACAGATAAAATGCCCCGGCCGCTCGGGCGGAAACGCTTGACGGATAAGCCCTTCGGCCTATGTATGGCCTCAGCCTGCCCCGCGGCGCAACCGCGGAGGCGGATTCCGCGCCGGGGCCTTTCGCGCGATCGCCCAATATACCGCGAATCGCGCCGGGCGCGGCGGACGATTAATGTGCGGCGTGCCGAAGGGGCGGCCCGGCGGCGCCTCCGGTGCGCCCGACGGGGATATTTCCCGGAGGACGGCACATGCGCGGCGCCGGTCCCGCCGATATCCGCCCCGCCGCGGGAGACATGACCGGCCGCGATCCTCCGCCGGTCGCTGAGGGGCTCCCCCCGGGCTCCCTGGCGCTTTCTTCGCCCGCCGGGACGTTATTCTCCGGCCGCGGAACGGGCTCCTCTCTCGGCGCCGGGCCTATTTCCAGTGCCGGCACCGCCGCGCATGCGCATGCCGCAGAACAGATCGCGCGGACGAAACAGGACGGCAGCCGGCGGTTCGGCGCGCGGCCGCTGAGGTTCGTCTGCGGCGGCGCAATCATTGGCGCTCGCGCCCGATCGTCGCTTTGCGCAGGCGGACGCGGCTCTCCGCCGAGCCCGTCCGGTCGAAAGGGGCGTCGGATCTCGCGGCGGAACTCGAGGCTCCCGCCCTCGCAACCGGCCGCCGGATTCCCGGAACCACCGTCGCGCAAATCGCGGACCCTCCGTCGTCGAGCTTCGCGGCAACGCGGCTCTACATGTTCTCGCGCCGCACCCTCGCCGCCGCATCAAGCTCCGGCCGGCGGCGCCGTCCTGCCTCTATTCCGCACGCGAACCGCACGGCGGCCATCAAATGATAGGGGCGTCGAGCCTTCTGAGCCGCCTTCGCGCGCCGGCCCATTCGCGCGCGTCGCGTTCCAGTTCGCGGCGGAACTTCACAACCGCATCGCCCGCTTCAGGCTTGCGGGCATCCAACTCTTCCAGAGCCCTCAGCGCCAAGTCGGGCATCCCCATCAGCCTATACGCCCGCGCCAAAAGAAGCAGCGCGCCGTCGTGCCCTTCCTCGGCGCTCAGGGCCAGGTAGGCGTCGTCAGCGGCCTCTCGGACGAGGCCCAGAGCCAGCTTCATTTCGCCGCGCGCCACGAGCGCCTCCGCGTAAGCCGGATAATCCTCGGCCAACGCGTCCAGCTCGCCGAGTATCCGCCGCGCCTCTTCCCTCGGATCCGCACCGGGTCCGGCGAAGGCTCGGTCCCGTATGGCGTCCAGACGGGCAGCGGCGACCGGCCCGGCGCGCATCTTCCATATGGCTGCAAGCCGCGAGTGGGCCAGGAGGCGCAGACCGCGATCCATCGAGCGGTCCGCCGCGATCCGGCGCAGCTTCCTCTCGCCCCCTCCGTCGCCGGCCTCCGCCAGCAGCGCCGCGCACCGCACCCGCGCAACGCCGCTTCCTTCCTCCATCCCGCGCGTGAGCGCGCCCCTGGCGGAGGCCCCCATCTTCCGCAGCGCGTCCTCTGCCTCCGCCACGGCCGACGGCGAGGCATCTCCAAGCCGCGAAACGTAGTACCGGCAGACTGCGGACGGCAACGCCAGCCACGTCAGGCCGATCAGCATGAAAAGACCTCCGCCCAATAGCATAGGCCCCGCGCCGGCCCGGCGGCCTTCAACCGGCGCCGCCGGATCGCATCCGCCCATCATCGTCTCCAATCCGTTCTCCGGCGGCCCGCAGGCCTTCCCTGTCCTTTCGTGTCTATCCAGCCGTTCGCGCCTGTTTCCGGTCCCGCAAGGCGGTTTTCCATTCGGATGCGTCCTTTCTTTCGATGCGGTCCAATCTCATTCATATCCAGCCGTCTGATTCTCACCTCCATATATCAGGACGTCAATGCCCCTGCGGATGCGTGGCGGAGAAAAATGGCGAACCCTTCCCGCCGCCTCGCAGGGGATAATAAGGGAAGATCCCGGGACCTCATCCGCTTCGGCTCCGGCCCACAGCATTAAGGAAAGCGTCCGAACAGGCCCTTCGGTTGTCTTTCCTCCTTGATCCGCCGCCATGGATTATGTAGCGAGCCTCTAGTACCGACAATCCTTCTGAGCGAGCCGGCTTCCCGTCACGCAGCGGCGCCATACCAAAACTTTCGCCTTGCGCGCCTGCTTACATCGGTTATGGCATGAATGGGGCGGCAGGGCAGATGGCCGATCGCGGAGATCGGGCCCGGAGGGTTGGGAACGCATGAGAAAATACGCGCTTAAGATCGTGATAGACATCGAGGCTCGGGACGATCCGGAGGCGCGCCGGAAGGCGGCCGAAATCCTGGCTAAGACGCTTGCGGGCGTCCCCGGCAGGCGCGACGCGGTTCTCCATTCGATTGACGACCGCAAGTCTATACGCCTGTCGCCGGAGGGCGATTTCGTCGGCCAATGGAACAAACAGGGATAGCGGCGCGGCGGACGCCGTTCGGCGCGGGGGGGCTTGTATAATTCAACCCCGGCGGACGCCCCGCCAAAGCGGACGGCTCTTCCCGGCCGTAATGGGGAATGTCCGGCGCGCCCCGCCCAGCCAGAAAACCCGGACGCAAAGTCGGCGGGGCCGGCGGCATAACGTCTCCGCTCAGCCTCGCGCCCGTCAGACTCAGAGCAGCTCCGCTATCTGCACGGCGTTCTGGGCGGCGCCTTTAAGGAGCTGATCCCCGCATATCAGCATCGCTATGCCTTTATCTCCCGGCACCGACGGGTCCCGCCGTATCCGCCCAACCAGGATGTCATCGCCCCCGCTCGTCTCGATCGGCATCGGGAACCGGTTCGACTCCCGGTCGTCAACTATCCTGATGCCGGGCGATCCGGCCAGCAGCTCCCGTACCTTGTCCGGATCGGCCGCCCTGCGGCATTCCACAGCGACCGCCTCCGTATGCGACCGGAACACCGGCACCCGCACGCAGGTGCCTATTATCCTCAGGGAGGAGTCGTGGAAAATCTTCCTGGTCTCTTCGATCAGCTTCCGCTCCTCATCGTTCATCCCGTCCGGTCCTACCTTCGAATCGTGACTGAACAGGTTGAACGCTATCTGGTATCTG
>CALKMO010000234.1 GCA_937991785.1 uncultured bacterium
GCAGAGCGTCACGCGGTGGCCGCGCGAGGCCAGGACGCGGGAGAGATCCAGAGTATGTCCGGCTTCGCCTACGAACTTGCGCGCGCTGTTCAGCTGCATTACGTCCATGTATCAGCCCGACGGCCCCTTTCTTGCGCTCCATCCATTCTTCAGACCATTCCGTCTTCAAGCCCGCCCGTCTCTTTAAACGGTCTTTAACCCGTACCGTCCCAAGGCCATTGCATCCACAGCCCGCATATCCTTATTATCCGGTCGCGCCATCAGCCTGTCCGGCTTTAGAATAGGCGCCGCCCCGGCCAAAGATGGCATCGAGCCTTTCAATGGTCTTCCGATCAAACCCTTTAAGCCCGGATACTTTGTTCTCCGCCAAGGCCTTTGCAAGGTCTTCCGGTGCCTCGACACCTAAATGTTCCCTCAGCGCCATCGTTTTCCGAGCGCTCAGCCCCGACCATCTGTAAATTTCCCTCAGCCCGGATGGAACGGCGGCGCGCAGCCTTTCGAGCGTCGGATGCGTCCCGACGCTACCGATTGCCCTGATCTTTTCGAATATGGCTTCGCCTATACCGTTGATCTCGCGCAGCCTTCCCGATTCGATCGCCTCATCCAGCCCAGCACCTATCGCACGCACGGCGGCCGCGGCCTTCCTGTATGCCCGCCCTTTGAATGGCGTCTCGCCGTAAAGATCGGACAGATCCGCCAACTCCTCCAGCGCCCCGGCGATTTTCTCCGCGTCCATGCAGCCCCGTCTCCAAACAACAAATTGCAACCACGAATCTCGCGCCTTTTCTCCTGGCGCCGACCGCAATGCCGACTCCGCCGGCCCTTGCACACCAGGCCTTCCCTTATGTTCTGGCGGCTTGCTTTCCTTTTCCTCCGCGCCCTACACCAAACCGGCTCGATATCAGCCGGACGCGAAGTGAGGAGCCTAACTATATACCAGCAAGGAAGCCGCGCGGGTATAATGCAAGCGAAACCAGGCCGGCCGCTCGACGAAACTATGGCGCCCAGCCAAAAACAATAATGCCAGACCTAATATCAAGTCGGCGAGCGAGCCTGAAACGCACCTGCAAACGGCCGCGCCGCCGGCGTTCCCCTCCCCGATGCCGGCCGCAAACCGTCGCTATAACAGTGTTGAGCTCGATTGGCAATCCGAAGAGGACCTTGTCGTTGCCTGCCCGGTGCGTTCTAAGTAATCTTTGCGAACCGCACAATGCAGCTTCGGAGCGAGGGCGGCGCCGGGTGCGATTGCGAGAGGGATCGGGGGATCCAGCGTTGGACGCGACCAAAACGAACCGCATATTTCCCCCTGCCTTATCCCGAGTTCGCCATAACGAACCGATGCCTACCGACGGGGGAGGAGTTCGCAGATGCGTTTCCTGATAATTGTTATAAATCTCGGCTCTACGAGCACTAAAGTCGCCATCTACGAAAACGGCAGGGTTTTGAAGAGCGCCGCGGTTCCGGCGGGTGCGTCGGTGCGGTCGGGGAAAGGCGACGGCGCAGCCGGGAATATGCTCGACGAGTTGCCCGAGCGCACAAGACAAGTCCGCACCATGCTGGAGGAGGCAGGCATCAAACCGGGCAGACTTTCGGCGATAGCCGCCCGCGGAGCGCCGCTCGCACCCGTGCCGGCGGGCACCTACAGGATCAACGCCGCCATGCTGGAGGATTGCCGATCGAATCGGTACGCGCCGCACATCTCGCGGTTGGCGGCGCTTATCGCCGACGAAATAGGCCGGCCGTTCAGCGTGCCGGCGTTCGTGGTTGATCCGGTGTCGGTGGATGAATTCGAGCCAGTGGCGAGGATATCCGGGTTGGCTGAGTGCCCTCGCGTGTCGCTGCTGCACGCGCTTAATATCAGGCGCGTTGCGATGAAATACGCATCCGAGGTCGGGCGTCCGTACCGCGAGCTTAACCTGATCGTCGCGCATATGGGCGGGGGCTGCTCGGTAGCCGTGCACAGCGGCGGCAGGATGATAGACGCCGTGGACGCAAACGGCGAGGGGCCTTTCTCGGCGGAACGTTCAGGCGGTCTAAGGACCGATTCGCTGGTAAGGCTTTGTTTCTCCGGGAGATTCAAAGACGTTGCGGAGGCCATAGGCTATCTGACCCGATGCGCCGGGGCGGCAAGCCATCTCGGCACGGCGGATCTGCGCGAGGCCGAGAAGCGTTCCGACGCTGGCGACGGGAAAGCCGCCCTGATCCTCGACGCGATGGCCTATCAGACGGCCAAACATATAGCCGCCATGTCGGCGGTCGTGCGCGGGAAGGTGGATGCCGTGTTGCTGACCGGAGGCGCGGCGGCATCCAAACGCATAACGGACGCGATAGCATCGCGCGTCTCGTTCCTAGGACCTGTCAGGATTTACCCGGGCGAGGACGAAATGGCGGCGCTTTATGAAGGAGTGGAGAGGGTGCTTGTCGGCAGGGAAAAGGCTAGGGTGTATCCTACAGGGGAGTTCGAAACCGGGTGAGCCGTTCGTTCAGGCCGCGCCGGGCGGGAGCGAGAGGTGGCTGTCGCGAGGAAATCCCCGGATACAGCCGTGGGGCGGGAGTCCGTTTCGGCGCGCCTCCTTACTTTCGCCGTAGGCTTTTCACGTTCAGCGGATAGAACGTCTTGGCGATGGAGGCAAACGATCGATCGAATCGGAGGGAACTTGGCGCGATGGCTCTGAAGTCGTTCGAAGAGATTAGGCGGGCGGCGGCCGAATGCGGCAGGAAGCGGATCGCCGTAGCGGGGGCCGACGCGGCGGCGATGGAGGCTCTCGACAGGGCGCGCGGGATGGGGCTGGCCGAGCCGATCCTGGTCGAGGCCGGGGAACCTGGGGCTGCGCGGCGGCTTGCCGCGCAGCTCGGCGTGCCGCCGGACGCGTTCCGTATAATCCCCGCCGGCGGCGCTGAGGCGGCCGCGGCGGAGGCCGTACGCCTGGCGCGTGAGGGCGAAGCGGATATATGCATGAAGGGCAACGTCCCGACCGATGCGTTCATGCGGGCCGTTCTTGATCGCGACCGCGGGTTGCGCTCGGGCCGGTTGGTATCGCACGCCGCCGTTCTGACATCGGCGCGGTTGGGACGGACCTTCATTGTGACCGACGGCGGAGTGAACATCGCCCCGTCGCTCGAAGACAAAGCAGAGATCCTGAGAAACGCCCTGCCTCTTGCCAGAGCGCTAGGTTCGCCGCGCCCGAAAGTAGCCGTCATGGCAGCCGTAGAGAAGCCGAACCCGAAGATGCCGGCCACGATGGATGCCGCGGCGCTGGCGGAGATGGCCGCTCGAATGGAGTTTGGCGAGTGCGACGTCGGCGGGCCGATGGCGCTCGACAACGCCGTCAGCGAGGAGGATGCCCGCAAGAAGGGGATCGAACATCCGGTGTCGGGCCGAGCGGAGATACTGCTCGTACCGGACATCCACAGCGGCAACCTGATGGCAAAGGCGATAATGTACTTTTCGGAATGCGAGTTCGGCGGCATCGTCATGGGGACGCGCGCGCCGGTTGCATTCCTTTCGCGAGCCGATTCGGCGGCAACGCGCCTGAACTCCATAGCCCTGGCCGTCCTTACGGCCGGAAGGCTGTGAGCGGAGCCCCGAATCGGCAAGCCGCCCCCTGGCGCGGCGATCCGCCGGGTTTTGCCGGCGTTGCGGCAGAGGACGATTGGCGAGACGGTTGGATATAGGGAGCGGTAGCGGAAACAGGAGCATGCCGGAGCGCGGGACGCGAGGCGGCGGATCGGCTCACTGGGCGGATCGCCATGACGGAGGCAACGGAAAACATGTCTGACAAGCGCAAGGGGCTGATGTTCCTCAGCGGCAACGAGGCCGTGGCGCGCGGGGCGTGGGAGGCCGGCGTCAAGGTCGCCACTTCGTACCCGGGGACGCCCGCCACGGAGATACTGGAGGCGCTGGGAGGCTACCCCGAAGTGGATTGCGAGTGGTCCGTCAACGAGAAGGTGGCGCTCGAAGTGGCCGCCGGCGCCTCGATGGCCGGAGTCCGGGCGCTCGCTTCCATGAAGCAGGTAGGCGTAAACGTAGCGGCCGACCCGCTCTTCTCGACCGCCTATACTGGCGTCAACGGCGGACTGGTCATAGTGACGGCGGACGAGCCGGGGCTGCATTCGTCGCAGAACGAACAGGACAACAGGTACTACGCAAAGGCCGCCGAGATCCCGATGCTAGAGCCTACGGATTCCCAGGAATGCCTCGAGTTCGTAAAGATCGCATTCGATATCTCGGAGCAGTACGACATTCCCGTATTCGTGAGGCTCACGACGCGCATATGCCATTCCAAGTCGGTGGTTCGCCCGGGGAAGCGGTTTGAGCCCACAAGGAAACAGTACGTAAAGCAGGCGAGGAAGTTCTCGATGGTGCCGAGCAACGCCGTGCAGCGCCATTTCGACCTGGAGAGGCGGCTGACTAGGCTCGAGGCGCTGGCGAACACTTTCGAACACAACGCTCACGAGATGCGGTCGCTCGAGGTCGGCGTGGTGACTTCAGGCATCAGTTATCGGAACGTCCGCGAGGCGCTGCCGGATTTTTCCGTATGCAAGATCGCCATGACTTGGCCCTTCCCCGGACAGTTCGTCCGAAACTTCGCCAGCCAAGTGAAGAAGCTGTACGTGGTGGAGGAAAACATGCCCTTCCTCGAGGAGGAGATAGCCGCTCTGGGCATCCCGGTGGAAGGTAAGCAGCAGCTCCTGCGGGTGGGAGAGCTGTCGGCGACGACGCTGCGCCGGCGCATACTGCACGTATCGCCCGGGCAGAAGGGGCCGGTGGAGGGACTCCCGCCAAGGCCGCCGCAGTTCTGCCCCGGATGCTCGCACCGAGGAATATTCTACATGCTGGGGAAAAAGAAGTTCGTGGTCTCCGGCGACATCGGATGTTACGGACTGGCCTCGCTGCCGCCCTACAACGCGATGGACAGCCTAATATGCATGGGCGCCTCGATCACCATGGCGCACGGATTCAACAAGGTATCCGATCCTAATGACCGTGCCGTAGCGGTTATAGGCGATTCCACTTTCGTGCACTCCGGCCTGACCGGCATCGCAAACCTCGTTTACAACGGCGGCGTGACCGCCGTCATAGTGCTAGACAACGGAGTAACCGCCATGACAGGCCACCAGCCCAACCCCGCCTCCACATGGAAGCTCGGCGGGAAACCCGGCGACATGCCTAAGCCTACGCTTGACATCGAGGCGGTCTGCCGCGCCATGGGGGTAGAAGACGTTACGGTGGTTGACGCATACGACATGGCCGCTGTGGACAGGGCGATCGAGGGGCGCAAATCCAGCGGCCGACCGGCGGTCATAATAGTCCGCGGGCCGTGCACGATGGTGGACAGGCGCAGGCGCGGCGCGTACATGGTTTCCGGAGATTGCGTCAGGTGCCGGACATGCTTCAAGTTGGGATGCCCGGCCATATCGGTCGAGGAGGATGCCGTAGCGATACTGGAGTTCCTTTGCACGGGCTGCGGAATATGCGCACAGGTCTGCCCGAAGAAAGCGATACGAAAGGCCTGCGACTCTTTTCCGGACAAGGGGAAAGCGGCGGCGGGAGAGGATGAGTCGCCCGCCGATAAGGTGAAGTAGCCTTTCGAAAAACCGAATCGGTTGCCGAAAAGGCGGGAGCATCCGCAGGCGGGAAGCGCGAAGGCATGAGAAATCGCGGCGGGGATGGAGGCGCGACGATGAAAGATAGACCGGTCATCAACATATTTTTCGCCGGCGTCGGGGGACAGGGGATAATACTTGCCTCCGACATCGTGGCCGAGCTGGCTTTTCGGGCGGGATTCGACGTCAAGAAGAACGAGATACACGGCCTGTCGCAGCGCGGCGGATCCGTAACCAGCCAAGTGCGCTACGGCGGGAAGGTGCAGACTCCAGTCATAATGGAGGGCGACGCGCACTTCCTGGTCGGGTTGGAGATGCTGGAGGCGCTGCGATGGGCGCACATGGTGCGCCCCGACGGACGCATAATACTGAACCGCCATCGCATCCTGCCCGCGCCTGCGGTCCTTGGAGAGGCCGAGTATCCCGCCGACGCGGCGGAAACGCTGGCCGAGTACGCGGCGACGCTGGTCGTCCCGGCCTTCGAGACGGCCTCGGAAATGGGAGATGTGCGGATGGCAAATTCCGTGCTCCTAGGCGCTCTCTCAGCCTTCCTGCCCGACTTTTCGGCCGACGACTGGACGGCGGTGCTTTCGGAGAATTTGAAACCGGGAACGCTTCGCGCGAATCTCGAGGCTTTCGATCGAGGGCGCAAATTCGCCTCCGATGCGGCGGACAAGGGCAAGGCAGTGTGAGCCCCGCGATCAGTGCTGTGGAAAGACGGTCCGGCCGAACGCGCGCAATTTTCCCCTTTCGGTCGGAGGCTGTCGCGGCGGGAGGGCTGAGATCGCGAACGATCTCAGCTGCGCGGGCATACTGCCGCAGCCGAGACTAGGAGGAGGATTTTATCGCGCATGATGCCGGCTAGATATAAAAATGCCGCGGCCCAGGACGGCGGAGACGGGCCCGGAAAGCCGGGAGACGTCCCGTTCCAACGGAAGGAATCCCTCCGCGGCCGATACGCGGCTGCGCCGCCGATAAAGCTCAGGTGTTCGGCGATAGCGGCGCTGACGGCGATGAACATATTAACCTTGACTGCCGGTTGCGGGCGTCCGCGGGAGTCCGCCATGCGGATGGAAAGCCCCGGCCTTCCGGCCCCGGAATTCTCGCTTTGGGATCAAGAGGATCGGCCGGTGTCTTCCAGCGACATCGCCGGTCGCGTGGCGGTAGTGATCGCGGCAAACGATGCCCACGGCAGAGAAATGCCCGCATGGGAGGATCCCGTGGCCGGAAAGTTCGGCGGCAAGGTTGCGCTGGTCAGGCTGATGGATCTGAGCGGTCTGCCGAGGTTCGCACGAGCATTCGCCAAGGCGAGGATCAGGCAGGAGATGAAGGGCGACTCGCTGGCGCTCGATTGGAACGGGAGCGTCTTCCGGGCCTTTGGCTTCGACCCGGCCCGCGTCAACGCTGCGATAGTGGATTCCCACGGCATCCTTAAGCTTCGCGCTGCCGGCGTTCCGGATGCGGGCGCGCGGCGGCGGTTCCTGTCCGAGGTTGAGGCGGCGCTGGCGGCCTCGGCCCGGCGGGAGGTCCGCTGAATGCCCCCCGCGTTCGCGAGTACGGCCCCGGCGGTCCGTCGCCTGGCGAACGGGCTGACCATCCTGCTTGAGCGTATGGAATGGTGCCGTTCCGCGGCCATAGGGATGACGGTAGCCGGCGGATCGCGCGATGAGCCGGAGGAGATCGCCGGGGCGTCCCACCTGTTGGAACACATGGCGTTCAAGGGTACGAAACGGCGCGATTCCTTCGCCATAAACGCCGACATGGACGCGATGGGCGCGCAGGGCAACGCGTTCACATGCGAGGAGTACACGGCGTACTACATGTGGGTCGTTCCGGAGCGGCTGCCCGAAGCGATGGAGTTCATGGCCGATATCATGGAGCCGGCCTTTCCCAAGGCAGAATTCGAGAGCGAAAAGAAAGTGGTGCTTGAAGAGATAGCCATGTACGACGACTTGCCAGACTGCGCCGTAGAGGAGGCGTTGATGCGCGCCGCTTTCGGCCGCCACCCGCTCGCACGCAGGATCGTAGGAACCGCGGAAACCGTGTCGCGCATGAGGCGCGAGGATCTGGCGCGCTTCCGCGAGCAAAATTTCCGCGCCGGCGATATATGCTGCGTCGTGGCGGGAAACTTCGACGAGGCCCGCGTACTTGGGGATATACGCCGCCTGTGCGGCCGATGGCCGGCCGGGCGTGCGCGGCGGAGGCGCACCCCTCCGGTCTTTCGCCCAGGGAGGGAAATCGGCCGCAGGAATCGGGTTTTGCGGCAGTACGTAGCGATGGCCATTCCATCCGAACCGCTCCGTTCGCCTGGCGCCGCCTCTGCAAGGATGGCCGCCACCGCTCTGGGAGGCTGCCCCGGCTCGCGTCTATACTGGGCGCTTGAGGACAAAGGCCTGGCCGACTCGGTGGGCGCGTGGTACGAGGGATACTCCGACGCGGGGTTGATCTGCGCGGCGTTCGCGGCAGATCCGGGCAGAGTCGAAAAATGCGTCCGCATACTCATGGACGAACTGAAAGGAATCGGGAACGGCATTGCTGATGCCGAACTTGCCATGGCCGGAAAGCATATCGAAACGGGCTTGCTTTTTTCGTCCGAAACGCCAATCAGCAGACTTATGCGGCACTTCGAGAACTGGAACGGGCGGCGGAAGGCCGCCAGCGTCGAGGACGAGATCGCAGAGATACGGGCCGTGACGCCCGAGACTGTGCGGCGCGCCGTGCGAACTTGGCCCCGCCTCGCGGAACCGGCTGCGGCAACCGTCGGCCCTTTGAGGCATCCGCCGCTATCATGACCTAAAGCGGCAGGTTCCGGCTGGCGCGCAACCTTAGCCGCGCCCATACCGCGGGCCGATGTTCGATGTGTTCGCGTGGATCCGCGTTCGCCTTCGGCGCTTGTCTCTTAAGCGCCAAGATCGCGCGGCCGAGCATGGCGGGAAGGCGCTAGCCGAGAGCGCTTTCGTGCGCTTTCAAGGATCCGCCGGCGCATTCCGGCGGATCGGGAATGCGGTACGGACGCGGCGAAAGGCTTTGCGTGGGGGCATAGCGCGAAGAAATGGAGAGAGATCTCTGATGCTGGCAATTCCGGCCGTGGATATAAGATGCGGGAAGGCCGTGCGCCTTGCGCAGGGACGCAGCGACAGGGAAACGGTGTACTCGGACGACCCGGTCGAAGCGGCGCTGAGATGGGAGATGCTCGGGGCAGGGCGCATCCACGTCGTTGACCTCGACGGAGCATTCTCCGGCGAACCGCGCAACAAGGATATCGTCGTAGCGATCCTGAAGGCCGTCCGGACCGAGGTCGAAGTCGGAGGAGGGTTGCGGACCGAAGCGGACATCGCTGCGATGCTGGATGCCGGCGCCGCCCGCTGCGTGCTGGGCACTAGGGCCGCCGAGGACCGCGGCTTCCTGGTCCGAACGGCGGAAAAACGCCCGGGGCGGATATCGGTTGGGATAGACGCGAAGGATGGCATCGTCGTAACCCGCGGATGGGTGTCTGCCGGTGGGATAAAAGCCGTCGAGCTGGCATCCGGCCTGGTAGGTCTGCCGTTGGCGGAGATAATCTACACCGACGTATCGAGGGACGGCATGTTGCAAGGGCCGAACTTCGACCGAGTCCGCGAGATGCTCGACGTCTCCCCGTTTCCCCTCATAGCATCTGGCGGGATCTCGTCGCTGGACGATGTCCGCAAGCTGCGCACAATGGGCGTGTTCGGCTGCATAATCGGCAAGGCGCTCTACGACGGCCGACTCGATCTGGCCGAATGCATCGCCGCGGCCGGCGGAACCGAGTCGGAGGCCGCTCCGCCGGGTCCCGGCAAATAGCCTTCGCGCCGAAAACCCGGCGCGAATGGGAGCGTCCCGTCTTCCTGAGATCACAGCCGGAAAGCAAGGGAGGAGTTTTCTATGCCGGGCTGGCTGGTGGTCC
>CALKMO010000235.1 GCA_937991785.1 uncultured bacterium
GTCAGGATAGCATCGGCCGCAGATGTGCTTGACGCGCTCCTTTCTCCTCGTTCTTATCGTGGCCCATATCCCTTCGCACGGGCTAAGGACATCATCAATAGGGAGGTTGCTGATGGGCTTCTCGACGGCCGCGTGGTCGAGGCGTTGCTCGAAGCTGTCGCTCCGAAGATGGATTCCCTGTTAGCCAACTTCTGTTAAGATGCTCGAAGTTGCGGGTTGCTCCGTCCGGTCGCGTATGACTGAGGGTTTATTGTTGCGCAGGGAACATCAGTCCCGCTTTTTCCCCCGAACTCGCCACACCTATAAGATGGGCGCATTTTCCGAGTTGTGGCGTGGACGCGCCGGCGTTTGCGCCGACAGGTCTCTCTGATTATCATGACGTTACCTATTGAGGAGGATTCCTATGGACATCGAACGGCGGCTGAAAGGATTTCCCCGCGAGAGTCTCGCGCTTCTTCCGACCCCTGTCCATCGGCTCGATCGCCTCTCGGAGGCGCTCAGGGCCGACATCTGGATAATACGTGACGACATGACGGGTATCGGGCTGGGAGGGAATAAGGTCCGGAAGCTGGAGTTTTTGCTGGCTGACGCGCGGCGGCGAGGATGCGACGTTGTGTTGACCGCCGGAGCTAACCAGTCGAACCACTGCCGCCTGACCGCCGCCTGCTGCGCTCGGCTCGGCGTTGACGTCCGCCTCGTCCTCGGCGGAAATAAGCCAGAGGCGCCTTCCGGCAACCTGTTGCTGGACCGTCTCTTCGGAGCCGGGATCCGCCATGTGAATTCCAAGGATTGGTCTGTATGGACGCGCCGTATGGAGGATGAGGCGGAGGCGATGCGGCGACGTGGGCGGAAACCTTACGTCGTACCGATCGGCGGCTCTACGCCGCTCGGCGCGCTCGGGTACGCCGCCGCGGCAGCGGAATACGGCCGCAGCTTCGCCAAGGCCGGCATAAAGCCGCAAGCGATATATCTCGCCGCCTCCTCGGCCGGCACACAAGGGGGACTCCTGGCGGGAATGCTGGCGATGGGCTGGGGCATGCCGGTGGTTGGCATCGGCGTAGCCAAGGACGAAAAGAGACTGAAGCGCGAGGTTGCCGAAATCGCTCGCGGTGCCTGCGAATTGCTCGGTGCCAGCCCGCGAAATGTCGAGGCGGCGGTCCACGTGGACGCAAATTACATCGGAAGAGGTTATGCGGTCCGCACGCCAGAGTGCGAAAAGGCGGTCAACCTGCTGGCGAGGATGGAAGGGCTGCCGCTCGACTACGTTTACACCGGCAAGGCCATGGCGGGCCTGATAGACCATATCCGCACCGGGCGTATCCGCCGTAACGCCCCGGTGGTTTTCCTCCATACCGGCGGAAGCGTCGAACTGTTCGAGTGACGCCCGCGGACATAATAGCCCGCCGCTTCCCGCTTCCACATGGGCAGATAAGAACGACATCCACGCGCCCGCCGTCGCCAGTCCGGCGAGCCGACCGCTCTGCGCGGTTCTCCACCGTCCGCCGACGCCCGACAGGCGGCGGAAGGGAGCGCCGTGCCGGACGCCTTGCGCTCAGGATCGCCTGCGAGCGCGCTTTCCGCGGCCGGCAGCGGGCGGTCTGACCCATATCGGGCTGGACCACGCCCGCTGGCCGTTGCGCTGCTCGACGCGTATGCGGTAGTTCGTCTCCCCGCGCAGCGGATCCTCGTCAACGTATTCCCATTCTTTCTCGTATCCAGCCGCCGGGATCGGCCTGTGGATCTTAACCTTGAAGGCGCAATGGTGGTAGACGTCCATCCGCTCCGGCGACATCGGGGCCACGCCGCCCTTTTCAGCCAGGAGCTTTACGCATTCGTCCTTGAACCACATCTCTCGGCTGCACGCAGCGAACTCCGCGACCTTCCCCCGTTCCTCCAGCCCGTTCATCCTTACGACCATCTCCGCCGCCGGATCCGCCTCGAATTCGAACACGTTGGCGTTCTGATGTCGTTCGGCTACATGGAGGGTGGATGTAACCATCCGGAACGACGCTGCGCCGCCGTCCAGGCGCGGCTCGCCCTTGCACGGCGATATCCAGCACGGATGGAAGCGCAGCATCCTGCCGCCTTCGACGCGGACCTCGCCTGTCCATTCCCGAGTTATCGGATCCATCTCGTTCGGACGCGGTCCCCATCCGGCCTCTATCCTGATCTTGAAGCGGGAACGCCTGCCATTTGGCGGCGCGTCCCAGACACCTTGGTGGCAGTGGGTGGCGATGACCCGTCCGTTCCGAAGCAGCTCGATGCGGTCGAGGGAATCCAAACCTACGACCTTCACGCGGATCCGCCTCGGACCTTCGATCGCCGCGATATCTCCCATAAGCGCCTCGCCTATGCGGAAATCCAGTTCGATCCGGTCGCCGGTGGTCCCGTAAACCCTCTTGGCGAGAAACGCCTTCCACAGGGACTCCCGCGTCAATTCCTCAGCGATACATGCCATTATTCCCCGCCCGTAGTGGGCCGGCATCTCGTCCCACCCGTCGGTTGAACATATCGCGCCGACGTGCAGACCCCTGTCCAGCGCGTGCTGCCAGGACCCGCAGCCGAATCCCGGGCCCATGTGGGAATTGACCCTCAGGCCGATGTATTCCTCGTCAACCTCCGAACATCCATGGACCGAGAATATCTCGCAGAACGGCGACAACTTTTCGTCGAAGACCGACCAGTCGCGGCCGCGCAGACCCGGCCGGTACCACACGTGGTGCGGGATGGCTATGGCATCCTTCCCTCTGAGGCATTCGTAGAGTTCCGCCAGCTTGTTCACGCGGAATACCGGCAGACCTTCCTTGAGATAGAAGACGTTGTGATCGCCTGACGAACCGTCGCCCTGCCATTCGTAGCCTGGGAACGTTACGAACTTTCCCGGCTCGTTTCGCCTCGCGGTGGCTTCCTGAACCTCCGCCCATTCGCGTTCGATCCGATCGGCGGGTTTCCAACCTTCGAGCACCAGCGGCCGCTTGCCGCCCAGCTCGGTCGGATGTCCTCCTGGACGAAATGCCTCCGAGCACGGCGTGTAGTAAGCCGCTGCGTAGAAGTCGAGGTGGCTCTTCGCGTTCGACAGGACCTCGTCGTATTTTTCCGGCGACAGGCCGACCTGGTGCGTGTTGTGGTGCGATTCTCCCCAGAAGATACGGCTCATTTTTCCCCTCCTTCGCCACATCAAGCGCGCTGGAGGTCCCGCTCCTCCGCAGGACGGCGCGCGCTGGACCTAGCGGGAAGCCTCGAGTTTTTTGGCTGCCTCGGCCGCCGTAATGAACAAACGTTCTGCCAAGTGCGGTGACGCCTGGGCGTATCCCAGCCAGCTTGCATCGGTCCCGACGGAGAACATAACACTTGTATCTTGCTTGGCGCGCCGTATCCAGACAATTCTTTCGTCGAGAAGTTTGACCGCGCGGCCAGCCAGATCGTCACCCAACGCGGCGCGCTTGGATTTATCCATAAGGGCCTTTTCGAGGAATATGCGCGCCTCAGCTTCCTGTATCCCCATTCGCAATAATTCGAAGCGCACGGTTGCGACGGCGCCGTCCGCAGCAGGGAACAGGAACATATGGTTTGTCATGGTCGGCGGACCCGGACGGTCCCATGTCGGCACACGGGAAATCACGGAGCTCCCGCCCTTGTTGGCGCCGGTCCTGCCAGCGCCCACCACGGGCCAGAAGTCCGCCCCGGCGCGGCCGAGCCCGCTGTAGCCGGACGCCTGGTAGGCCTCGGTCAGCGCGTGGAATACCCCGACCGGCGATTCCTGCCGGACGTGGCCCATCGAGCCGGCGCCGTAGCGTGGAAAAACCGGAGAGAATATATCCCTCTTCCATCCCGGGAAGTAATTCTGCTCCGAGAACAAGCGCGGTTCCCTTATTCCCCATACGCTGGCCGCCTCGCGGCACTTGCGCCCGTTCAGGCTTGCCGTGTAGCCGTGCGCATGTATGACCCACGGCAGCCCCGGCGCGGCAGCCTCCAGGTCGTCGAACGCCTGCTTGCTGGGCACCCGGTCGCAGGCGGTGCCGAGGGCCGCCGACTTTTCCAGCCCCCGTTCCGCCAGCCGCTTCAACATGCCCTCAAGCACGGGCTTCCAGAAATTCCTGCTCTCCGGCGATCCCCAGTCGGGTCCTTGGGAAGTCTTCATCTCGCCGGTCGCCAGGTTCAGTTCCGTGAAAACCAGAGGTCTTTCGTTTTTTTCCCGTTCCTCCACTTTCCCGAATCCGCCCCCGCCATGCGTGGCGGTCCAGATATCCAGGACGACCACGGGGATCTTGCCGCAATGCTTGATGGCGATGTCGAGATATTTTTCCGCTACGGAGAAATCATGCTCCCACGATCCGTCGGCCTTCTTTACCCATCTTACCATCGTATGCATGTTGCCGAGGTTGGTCTGGCCTATCAGGGGGATGAACAATATTTTGTTGCCCACGCTTCCGAGGTGGGAGAAGACGCGGTCCAGGTGCTTCCAGTGCGCGTCGGACCAGAGGGGCGCGCTGTACTGAAGCGCCACGGATTCGGGCGATTCGATCAAACCGACGTAAGATGCGAAATCTTTTGGACTAGGCAGCGCGAAGTCCGCGACGCTCAGCTCGATCGGCGCCTCGACCTGCGC
>CALKMO010000236.1 GCA_937991785.1 uncultured bacterium
GCATGACCCGCGGCGGCGGCCCGTCGGACGTTTCAGTGGACGTCGGGATGAGAATCGGCGCTAACCATTACGCGGCGGAGTGCGAGGGCGAGTGGAAGTCCTCCGACGCGTCCGGCAGCTTCAAGGGACCGACGGAAGCGAAATAGCCCCGCGACAGGGCGGCGGGGATCTCCGGATGCATGCGGCGGCGGGGGCCGCGGAACGGTTCCCCCGCCGCCGTTTTTTCGGTATGCGGAATGCCGCTCGCTACGGGCCGCGCCCGGTAGGCGCGCCGCCGGCCGCGGGATGCTACGCACCCTTGACCGCCGCGGCCACGGCGGCGCCGAGCTTCCGGCAGGCTTCGAGATCTTCCGCCTTAGGCTGCCACTTGGCCCTGACCCCGGGCGCGACGATCGGGATTTTACACTTCGTCAGACGCTCCTCGATCAGCTTGACGCACTCGCCGCTCCAACCGTAGGAACCGAACGCGGCGCCGATCTTGTTCTTGAACTTGAGCCCCTCGATATCCTCGAGTATCGGCGAGACGGACGGCAGCAGACCGCCGTTGATGACAGGCGAACCGACGACAACCGCCTTCGCCCGGAATATTTCCGTAAGGACGTCGTTGCGGTCAGACAAAGCCATCCGGAATATTTTGTGCGGGACGCCGCCGGCGGCGAGGCCGTCGCCGACCGCCTCCGCCATCATCCTCGTCGCCTCCCACATCGTATCGTAGATTATGACGGCGCGTTTTTCGGGCGTCTGCGCCGCCCACCCGCGGTACTTTTCCACTATCTGCATCGGCTCCGTGCGCCAAATGACGCCATGGCTGGGGGCTATCATCTTCACTGGCAGCTTCATATCGAGGAGCTCGGATATCTTTTTCGCCACCCGGTCGCTGAAGGGGGCAAGTATATTGGCGTAGTACTTCATCGCTTCGTAATAGAGTTCGTTCTGATCCGCCTGGTCGTTGAACCGGAAGCCGGTGGCGTAATGCTGGCCGAAGGCGTCGTTCGGCATCAGGATGTCGGCTCCGGCAAGGTACGTGAACATGCTGTCGGGCCAGTGGAGCATCGGGGCCTCCACGAACACGAGTTCCCGTCTGCCGAGGCTTATGCGGTCCCCGGTGCCGACGGCGCGGAAGTTCCATCGCTCGTGGTAGTGGCCCGGCACGCTTTCCATGCCGCGCTTCGATACGACGACCTCGGCCTTGGGCGCCCAGTGCATCACGAGCGGCAGGGCGCCGGAATGGTCGGGCTCGGAATGGTTTACAACCACGACGTCTATCTTCGAGGGATCGGCAACCTGGCGGATATTTTCGATCAGCTTGTCCCGGTGAGGGCCCCAGACGGTGTCTATCAGCGCGATCTTCTCGTCCACCACGAGGTAGGCGTTGTATGTCGTGCCGCGCTGTACGGACAGCTCGTAGCCGTGGAAATGCCTTATGCTCCAATCCACCACTCCGACCCAATATACGCCATCGGTGAGTTTTTCGACCATGACTCCCTCCTTCCTTCGCCTTCATCCCCTCGCCGCCGCATGCCCGACCGCGAACGACCGCCTGAGCAGGAAAATCCGGCAGGCAAGGTTCCTTTTACCGGAGCGGCCGCGTCAGGCAAACGCAAAATCTCCATCTCCGATTTTTGAGTGGGCGGCCGGGGAGGTAAGGAATATGAAAGCATTGAAGTCCCGTTCGAGGATTCGAATCCGGCTGACCGCTAGCCGGCCAATGTCTTAGAACCGGCGCGGCGCCGGATCAAGGGGCGCGCGGATTGCGCGGCGAGACAATGCCGGATGTCTGGAACGGCTTGGCGCCAGGGTCCACCTGGAAAACTTTCGATTCCGAGAAGAGTGCGGCCCCATCGGCAATCGGTCCCCTTGGAGCGTCGGGGACAAGCTGCCCATTGCCGTGCACCGCCTGAAGAGATTCGCCGACTCCGCCAGAACTGCGCGCCCAGCCCGACAGCCGGATTTGGTCGAATCGAAGCGATTCATCGCAGCCGGATCAGCTCGGCCGGCGCCCAGCTTTAGACGCAAAGCTCCCTGTATCCTCCCAGGCTCGGCAGCTCCGGTTCGCCCGTCTTTAGAGCGCACCCGGAGCCCCGGCGGCCGGTCTGACCAGGTTGAGCGTATGCCGCCCCTTCAGGACGGCGGCGAGATTATCCGCCGCCATGACCGCCATGCGCTCGCGGGTTTCGCGCGAGGCCGAGCCGATGTGCGGGGCTAGCACGACATTCTCCAGGGGCAGAAGCGCCGGGTGTATCTTCGGTTCCTCTTCGTAGACGTCCAAGCCGGCTGCGGCGAGATGTCCGCCACGGAGCGCATCGGCGAGGGCGGCTTCGTCAACGACCTGGCCGCGCGATGTATTGACCAGGACGGCGCCGCTTTTCATCCGCGCGATCCTGTCGCGGTTTATCATGCGTCGCGTTTTGCCGGTCAGCGGGACGTGCAGGCTCACGAAGTCGGCGCGTGCCAGCAGGTCGTCCAACCCGCATCGCTCGGCGCCCATGGCGTCCAGCTCGGCAGAAGGACGCTCGTCGCAGTATAGAATCCTCATGGAGAATCCCGAAGCGCGGCGGCCGACCGCGGCGCCTATTCTGCCGGCGCCTACGATGCCGAGCGTCTTGCTGTGGACGTCGGTTCCGAGCATCAGCATCGGATCCCAGCCAACAAACCTGCCGGCCCTGACGAACCGCTCCGCCTCGCCGATCCGCCGGGCTGCCGCCAGCAGGAGCGCCCACGCCAGGTCCGCGGTAGTCTCGGTCAAAACGCCGGGAGTATTCGTGACCGCTATTCCCATGGCCGCCGCGTCGTCCACGGCTATATTGTCCGTCCCGGCCGCGCAGTTCGATATGACCCGGCAGCGCGACGCCATCGCCGTCAGGACTTCGCGGTCGAACCGGTCCGTCAGCAGGCACAAAACTCCATCGCGGCCGCGGCAGTTCTCAATCAGTTCCGCACGTGACAGCGCCCGGTCGAGACTGTTGATCGAGAATCCGCCCAGTTCGCGCCGAAGAACCTCGAGCCCTGCCTCCGGAATCCGCCGCGTTACGTAGACGTCAAACTCGGCCATTCCCTTGTCTCCCTTCACTGACCTCCTGGCGTTATCCGAAGTCCGCTCATGCTAGGCGGCCCGGCGCGGCGAGCGGCCCCCTCGGGAACCTTTTGCGCCGAACGGACCCCTCGCCGCTTACTCGACCGTTTGCCGCATGCGTTCACTTAACTTGCGGATAACGATAACAGGACGGATTCGGGAGTTCAATCGCGGTCGAACCTTGACATGCTCCCTGCGTCTCCTAAGCCGGAGCGGCACCGCCGCCCGCGCAGAAAGTCCGGCCGAGCCGTTCGCGCTGAGGTCGGGAGGCTGTCGCGCAATGGGCTCGGACGGTCCTGGAGGAGCTTTAGTTGTTGGCGTGCGCCGTCCTATGCGTTAACATACATATGCATTGCGTACGGAAGCGACCCCAAGGGATCGCCACCGAGCAGGGGTTGGGAAAACGCGACGCTGGCGGGGTAGCACCAGTCCGGCATTGGCGAAAGTAGCGAAGGATCGGCGAACATAGGGATCCCGCATCAGAGAAGCGTTCGGGAAGGAGGGGAAACGATGGCCGACAAGATCAAGGTGACGGTGTGGAACGAGTTCAGGCACGAGAAGAAGAACGAGAAGATCGCAAAACTCTACCCGGAAGGAATGCACGGAGCGATCGCTGAATACCTGCGCAAGACAGGCGATTTCGATGTGCGCACGGCTACGCTCGACGAACCGCAGCACGGCCTTACCGATGAAGTGCTGAACGATACGGATGTGTTGACGTGGTGGGGACATACGGCGCACAAGGAGGTAAAAGACGAGATCGTAGAGAAGGTCAAGCGGCGGGTGTGGGACGGGATGGGGCTGATCGTCCTGCACTCCGGCCACTATTCAAAGATCTTCAAGGCGCTGATGGGTACTGAGTGCGGGCTGCGATGGAGGGAGATCGGGGAGAAGGAGCGTATATTCGTCGTAGAGCCGGGGCACCCGATCGCCGAGGGGCTGGGCGATTATTTCGAGCTCGAACACACTGAGATGTACGGTGAAAGATTCGAGATACCGGCGCCGGATGAGCTGGTCTTCATAAGCTGGTTCGCCGGAGGGGACGTGTTCCGAAGCGGGTGCTGCTGGTATCGCGGGCGGGGGCGGGTCTTCTACTTCCGTCCGGGCCATGAGACGTATCCGATATACCACGACCAGAACGTTTTGCGCGTCATTGCCAACGGGTGCCGATGGGCGACCCTCCCACGGGGTGTAAGACCGGCAACGGGACACGCTCCGAAGCCGTTCGAAAATGTAACGCCCTATGATGGGTAACGCGATCCAAGCGCCTCCGGAGTATCTGAGACAGACGCGCATGACTCCAGGGCGGGTGGACGATCCGGCGATTCGGATGCGCCCACGCTTCAGCCTTGGACCCGTTTGTTTGTTGGAGAACGGGGCCGCATGTACGCCGCAGCGGGCGCGAGGTTCGCTCGAGGCGATTATTATAGCGACGGACTGAGACTTGGATTCCCGCCCATGTGCGCGCCCGTTGGGTGCTGGTTGAGCCGGAGGAAGTTCCATGCTTGAAAAAACGCGCGGGTTCGCCGTTCTGGCGCGGTACTTGGTCGCCGGCTGTTCTGTAATAGCGACTTGGATCGGCAGCGCCGCCGGGGAGGGGGGCGAGGCGGCGGCCGGGCCCCCGATCGTTGCTGGCGCTGAGTTTGCGCCGGCGGTATCTAAGGGCAACCAGCGGTTCCCGGCAGTAGCGGCGGGCGGAGGTGTCTTCCTTATCGCATGGCAGGACGGATGGAACGGCGTCGGCGGCGATTCGAACATCCTTGCGGTCCGGGTAAAAGCTCCGTCTGGGGATGCGCCGGAAGCGGCAGTCGGCAATATCCTTGATGCCGAGCCCATTCGCGTCTGCGCAGCTTCCGGAGTGCAGGAGGTTCCCCGCGTCGCATTCAGCGGCGGTGTTTTCCTCCTTGTCTGGCACGATTTCCGCAACGGCCGCGATGCGGACATCTATGGCGCCCGCGTGACCCCCGACGGCAGGGTCCTTGACCCCGACGGCGTCCCGATAGCCGCCAGGCCGCACAATCAGAATTTCCCCATCGCCTGCGGCGACGGGAAGGATTTTCTGGTCGTATGGCGGGAAGTCCGTTCGGGGCGGAATTACGACTTGGTTGCATCGCGGGTGTCGGCCGAAGCGGGCAAAGTCCTCGACCCTGAAGGGGTTCCGCTTGCCACGGACGCCGCCGCTTCCGCCGTCGCCTTTTCGGGCAAGCACTATTTCGTCGCATGGATGAACGCCGACACCAAGCGGAAGATCGGGTTTTGCCGCTATGAGCCGAAGGATCTGTCGCGATTGGAGAACGAACCGGCCGTGATAGGCCACCCCGATGCGTTCGGACATCTCGGGCAGGTCTCGATGGCTTCCGGAGACGGGGAGGTTGCGTTGTTATGGGCGCGCGGAATCGCGCCGGATCCTTGGGGATGGGGCGGTCCCGGCGCAATAATCGGCGTCAGGATAAGCGGCGACGGGCAGGTTCCGGAGAACAAGGCGTTCAACAAGATACGTTGGTCGCCCGAAGGCAGGGAACAATACGTCAATCGGCTCCTGCCAGGCGTCCTCGACACGGCCCGATGGAAAGGTTTCGAAGGCTGGCCTCAAGGAAAGCCTGGAGGGTTCAAAGAGGCCGAGGGCGGACTGTGGCCGCATGCTTACCTGGCGGCGGCTCCGTTGGCGGGGACGAAAGGGCGCTATTTCGCCGTATGGGTTCGCGCCTACCTCCAAGGACTCGGCCAGACCGGACGTTTCGATATAATGGGCGGCAGACTGAAAAGCGGGGAAAACTGGGATGCGCCGGACTGGCCGCCAGCCGAGATAGCCGCCGGCGCAGGCGCGGCCACGCTTCCGGCCGTCGCGTCGGGCGCTCCCGGCGAGCCTGTCCTGGTGGTATTCGAACGCCATATGCCTGACGGGAGCGCCGACGTGAAGGCTAAGTTCGTCCGCGTGCGGCCGGATCCCTGACTTCCATGCGGAGGCTGTGGATCGCTTCGCTCATGGCCGTCCCGTCGCGCAGAACATCCATAAGGCGCGGGCCGGACGCGGGAATAGAAATAAGGAGTGTTAGCGTATGAACCGAGCAGCCGCATCCCCACGGCAGGCCGAGCCATGCTTCGGAGCGGTCTTGGCCGTCATTATTGCCACTTTTGCATCGCTGCCTGCCACCGGCGAGGACCGGCCTTCGAGGATTTGGTCGGCGGAGTTTGACGGCTGGGTAATCGAGCCGTTTTGCGGGACGCCTTCGTCTCCTCTTCCACCGGCGTTCTTCCAGCAAGGTCCGGCCGCGGAATCCGGCGGCGGGGGAACTCTGGCCGTAGCGCCCGACGGCACCGTCTTCATAGGCAGCGGCACCTTCATATTCAGAGTCTCGTCGGCCGGCCGGGTCGAACTTCTGGCCGGCAAACCCGGCGTATCGGGAACCGTTGACGGCCCCGCAGACAGGGCGCTTTTCCGCGGCATCAGCCTGATCGCTTTCGATCCCAAAGGCGACCTCTATGTTCTGGAACAGGGCTCCGGGAGACTGAGGACGATCGTCCCGCGCGGAAACGGCCCCTGGGAGGTAAAGACGATCGTTGGCTCCGCAGGCAAGGGACAGCGCCGAGACGGTCCTGCGGAAGCCGCTACTTTCATCAATCCGTGCGGCATGACCATATTCGACGACGGGCGCATCTTCTTCATGGACAACGATTGGCTTAGAGTCCTGGACAATGGCGTCCTTGTCACGCTGAATCCCAAGGGCGGCCACGGGCAGGACGATCCGCCCTGGGATGAACCTAAACCTCTTGAATCGGCGAAATTCCGCATGCTTTTCACCAGCAACTGCATAACCTCCGACGGCAAAAATCTTCTTTACGTGGCCGATATGTGGAACAACGTCCTGCGGGAAATCAACCTGGAGAAAAAGGAGATACGAATCGTCAACGGCGGCCCTATGCGCGGCAAACCGGGATCCGGCACGCCTAAGGGCTCCGATCCGTTTCGCGACGGGCCGGGAATGGAGATGCGTTTTCACCCCGGCGGAGGTGTGACCACCGCATGGATGGACAGGGCTACCGGCAACATATACATGGCTATCGCCGACGACAGGCCGCACATCCGTACGCCGGACGGTTGGGTGCGGACGCTCAAGGATGAGGTCGGCCTGCCTGTCGCCCGCGACGGCGAGGGAAGAATATACTCATCGTTCAGAGGGGGATTCGTCAGGCTCCGAAAGTTAAAGCCCGGGGAAAAGCCTCCCGAATTGGAACAGGCGAAAGCCAAGGAGGAACCGCTCTTCCGACGCGCGCCGTTCGACCCGAATACGATCCCGGCCGATGTCGGCCGCTTCGCCATAGGAAAACCGGCCGCCCCGCCCGCAATAAACGGCAAGGACGACGATGCATGCTGGAAGTCCTCGCAGTTCTTCCGGTTGCGCCGTCCCGACGGTTCCGCGCCACCGGAGACTACGGGGACCGATCTGAGGATGCTGGCCGACGAACGTAATTTCTATTTGTTCGCGCGGTGTCGCGAACCTATACCGGCCGAACTTAAGGGGCCGGAACGCAACCGCGACGACGACGGCTTTTGGAACGACGACTATCTTGAAATCTTCCTCCTGCCAGGTTTGGATCCGAGGGAACCGGCATGCCAGATAATGATCAATCCCAAAGGACAGACGTGGGACGGCAGGGGCAGGAACGCCAAGGAGTGGAACCCGAAGCTAGAGGTCAAGACGGCGATGGAAGAGGCCGCGTGGACCGTCGAGATAGCGGTGCCGTTATCCGAGGTGCCAGGCGGCGCCGGCCGGGGGTTATGGCGAGTCAACGTAGGGCGCTCGCGCCCCAAGCGCGGATCCGATAAGGCGCAGGAAACCTCGTGGTCCGTCCTATACTCGACCAACAACCATTTATACGAACGCTTCAATGTCGTGGCGATCGAGGCCTTGGGCGAAAAGTTGCCATGACGTGCCGCCTTCCGCCTTCCGCCTTCCGCATCCGGAACGAGCGCCGATGCCCGTCAGTCACTACCGTACGACGACGAGACTCGGTCATGGCCGATACATATCGCCGATCGTCTGAATACGCTATTTCAGACTTTTCGATGCCCCCGACGCCTTTTGAGTTCTTGCTGGCAGGAGGCGACGTCTTAAGGATTCCATTCCTTTGGGGAGCAGCGTTCCGGCCCGCGCCTTCCTCCGGCGTAAGCCGAGATTTATCATGCTCTCTTACTTTTTTCGCCGGCTCCTCTATCCTGGCAACGATGTCCGGCATATTTCCATTCAATCCTGCAAGGAAGTTGCTCCGAGACTCGCTTGGAGGTAAATTAAAAAATAGCTTTGCTCTCCGTAGCGGGTAGAAGGGGGCAGAGAAACCGCCGACTGCCGGCAAGGCCCGAACGGGCGAGACGATATTTAGCCGAGAGAACTTGGCGTCAAGGATGTCAGCATGACCGATAAGCGCGCGATTCCCTGCTGCGGCTCCCTTTCGCTCAGACTCTCAGTAACCGGGCGTTG
>CALKMO010000237.1 GCA_937991785.1 uncultured bacterium
CTTCGAAGCTCTGGATGGAGACTTGCCTTCCGACTTTCGTTCCTGACCTTGCAGCCTCTATCCGCGTCCGATCCGCGTAGAAACATCCCGGTCAGCGGCGACATTAGCCGCGGGCGGCCCGGCCGTCCGCCGCTTCAATCGCCAATCCCGAAGGCGTCCGCAAGCCGGATCGCCGGAGCCGGTTGCGTTGTGGATTGGATGGGGCGCGTCGCGTCCGCTCTTGAAAAACGCGCGGTTGCCGGGCGGCCGGTCGAGGTGCGGTCTGCATGAGCTTCCCGCTTCCGCCCGGCGGCGGTTCAGCGGAGTTTGCGCGCCAGGCGGCTGACGGCATCCTCGAACCTGGCGCGGAATTCGGATGTGGCCCGTCCGAACATGGCGCCGGGCGGACCGAGGCTCTCGACGAGCCGGCAGAGCTCCCCCAGTTCCGTCGGCGCCGGCGGAGGCAGCCCCCAGTAACGGGCCGCCTCGTTCTCGTCCACGCGCCTCACATCCTTCCTGGCGATCCAGCGGCCGATCAGCACCGAGGCGAGCGTCATCTGGAGTTTTATATGGTCGTTGCGGCGGGGATTGCGTGAAACCATTCGGGGGGCAAGGTCTATCAGTTTCGGTACGATTCGGCCGTCCGGCGATCTGGTCAGGATCACGTTCTGCGGTTCGAGGTCTCCGTGGCGAAGTCCGCGGCCGCGGATGTATTCCGCGCCGGATATGACCCCTTTCAAGATTTCGAGAGCCGCCGGCAAGCCCATATGGCGCAAGCCGCCGCCTTCGAGGAGATCCCGCAGCGTCGGCCCCTCGGCCAACTCCATAACCGCATAAGGCAGGCGGTGCCTGGTCCCATCCATGGCGATCGCGACCGCGCCCGAGCCGAGCAGGCGCACGACGTTCGGGTGCCCCCTTCCCAGGCGCCAGCGGAACAGGGCGAACAGCAGCGGGCTGCGTTTGGCCGCGTGAAACTTCTTCCGCTCGCCGGGGGGTTTGTATATCCGGACCGCTACCTCTCCGCCCCCGGATATCCTTCGCGCGCGATACACGCGCGTGTTGGCCCCCTCGGCGATGAGCGATAGTATCTCATAGCCTTTGCGAGCGAGCTTTTCGGCGGCCACGGCGGTAAACTTCGCCTCTCTCGCGATGGCGGCGTCAGCGTTGGTCCGGAACGCCATATCGCCTCCGGCGCTTGTTCCAAAGCAGGTTCGAATTTCGGCGGCCGACGCGTCGAAGCCGGACTCGGCATCCTCCCGCGCCCGTTCCCGGCCCGTATTCCGGCGCCGATCCAGCCCTCGGCGCCGATACCGCGGCCGGTTCCGGCGGCGGCTCACTCCCGATTTTTCGCGCCCCGCGCGTTCATAGTCTTCCGCCGAACCTGGACGCGGCCGCTTCCAGCATCGCGCGGAATTCCCGCGTCGGGCGGCGGAACAAATCGCCCGACGGGCCGAGCCGCGCCACAAGAGAACACAGCGCCGCGACCGAATCGCGCCGCCCGTCCGGGATGGACCAGTACCGCATAACTTCGGCCGCGTCAATGCACCGGATCTCGCCGCGCCCCTTCTCCCAGCGGCCGAGCAGGACGGCGGCCAGCGTCGCCTGGAGCTTCATGCGGTCGTTGTGCCTGGGATCGCGGGATAGCAGGCGCCGGTGGAATTCGATCAGCCGGCGGCGCCTGGGCACTAGGTCTATAAGTTTCGGCAGCAAATTTCCGCCGACGTCGCGCGACAGGATAACGTTCTGCGGTTCAACGTCCCCATGCCGGATGCCGCGCCCTTCGAGGAACTCCACCGCGCGCGTCAGGCCGGTCATTATCCGCAGCGCGCCGTCGAAACCCAGGTCTCGGATGCGTCCGTCGAAGATGACGTCGCGTAGGCTTGGGCCTTCCGCCAACTCCATGACGCTGAATACGAGCCTCCGCGCACGGCCGCCGAGCCTTACCTTTATGCTTCCTGAGCCGCGCAGCGCCGCAACGTTCGGATGGCCCTTTCCCAGCCGCCATTCGAGGAAGCGGAACATCAGGACTCCCGGACACCCGCCGTGAAACCCTTCCCGCTCCTCCGGCGGCTTGTAAATGCGGACGGCGGCCGCCGAGCCGTCCGTTGCGGAGCGGGCGAGGTACACGCGCGCCTTCGCCCCGTTCGCGAGGACGGACAATATCTCGTAGCCTTTTCCGCGGAGCGGGATTCTCGCGGCCTCCGTGAATTCCGCCGTAGCCCTGTCGTCCGTGCGGCGGATGACCTTGATGCCCGCCAAGCCGCGCGCCCTCCCGTCGTTCCGCCGATTCGAACACCCGCCCGCCCTTCCTCATATGGGCGGCTATGCCGCGGCCGGTTATGCCGGCTCTTGGAGAAAAAGCGCCCCGGCCGTACATCGCGCGCCTCCAGGCGCCTCCGGCCGGCTTAAGGCCCGCCAGGTTTGCGCGCCACCAGCATTACATGGGGGCCGCCGACAAGCGCGCTCCACGCGTTGGTCCTGTCCGCGCAGAAGGAGGCGCTTTTTCGCCTTGCCATCGCGAGCGATCCGAACCGGATCAGCATAGCCGCCGGCGCAAACAGGAACGCAGTCTTCAAGAACCCCCACGGACTGCGCGAAGTGGATTGCTCGACTATTTCCAATCCGGCATTCCCGATCGCAAGGCAGAGCTGGGGGAGCAGCAGCATGTTCCGGAAATTGGCCGCCGGAGCGGCTGTAGTCTGCTTGCAGTGCTGTTCGTTCAGAGAGGCCGAAATGGATCCCAGGAATAAAAATTTCAGGCGCCTCGAAGCGTGCGAGTAGTTCGGTGTGACCGCAATCAGCCTTCCGCCCGGCCGCAGCACGCGGGCGAATTCGGAGACCGCGCGCCCGACGCCGTATATGCGATGGAGGCCCTTGACGCAGACGACGTAATCGAAAGATCCGTCGCCGAAGGGAAGCCTGTCGTTCATATCGCCCGGTTTCGGAGGCGGTCCGGGTGCCTTCCATCTGGCCGGATCTATGTCGCAGGCATCCACTTCGAAGCCCATCGCTCTGAGCCTTACGGTCAGCTCGCCTTCGCCGGCGGGGACATCCAGGACCCTGCCCCGCGGCATATCCCGCATCGCCTCTACTACGCAGTCATGGTGGGGTCTGTCAGTTCGCTTCATTTTCTCTCCCGGTCTCGACGGCGCCGGATTTGGGAGATCCCGGCGGTATCCGAGCGCCTCCCGGCCGCTCCGTTAGCCTATGCCGAACCGGCCGCATTGGCGATCTCGACGCCGCGTTCGCTTTTCCCCTTCCCTTTTCCCATCCCATCCCATCCCTCTCCCCGAAGGATTCGATCCTCTCGCTCATTGGGCATTCCGGCGGCGCGACAGATACGTGCTATCCTCCGTCTCATTATTCCTGCTTCTCCTAACGCGTCGGGGACGCTCTACGTCGAGTTCGCCTCTTCCTCCTCCGCCCAAAGTGCGTTCAGGTGCGGCCGGCCCTCGTCGTAGAGGACCGCGATCTGGGCGCCTGGGGCTGGAATGCCCGAAACATCGCATCCCCTGAACGTGAATTTCCCACTTATGATTCTCCCCGACAGGTCTTCGAACGAGTACCGTATCGTCACGCGCCTGAATATTCGGGGCGGGAATCTCTCCCGGCCGATCGTACAGGCCAGCGCCGTGCCGGTTGCAGCGGCGCCGTCGCGCAGCACGGCGGCGGTCGCGCGCGCCGACCTGATCGCCAGCGCCAGCAGAACGCCCCCCGCAGCCATCGCCGCCCCCGCTGTCGCGGAGACCCACCACGGATACGGGCAAGGTCGCGCCGAATCCAGGGCGGCCCGAATGGGATTTTCGGCGTCGAGCACGACCGCGCACAGGGAGCCGGGCGGATACTTCGACAGTACGGCGGGATCCGCCGTGTAAGATACGCCCTCGTAGGAAGCGTCCCCTTTCGCGTAGGAGAAGCGGATTCGGCGGGTTCCGCGAGGGATAAACGGGAGCCGAACGTTTTCGGAGGCCGAAACTTTCCCGCCGACGGATATCCGTTCCGCCAGCGATAGCGCCAGGTCGGGACAGGGCGGGAAACATCCGTTTATCGCGGAGACCGCGGCCAGAACGGCCGCAGATAACGCCGACAGGCCCGCCCCGGCCGCGATCTTCGGCAGATGGGCTGCGGCCCCGTCGAGGAAGCCGGCCTTGCGCGGAGGAGGCGGGACGTCCCGCAGCGTCCGGGCCAGGCGCCGCCTCATCGCCCGGTCCCTCCATCTGCGGCCCGCGCATGCTTCAGGCGGCGATATATATCTTCCAGCCTTTCTACCGTCGCCGCGACCGAGAAAAGCCTCCGGACCCTCTCGCGCCCGGCCTCTCCCATCCTTTCGCGCAGGTCCCGATCCGCCGCCAGCCGTGCTATCGCTGCCGACAAGGCCGGGGCATCGCCGGGAGGCACGATCATTCCGCTTACGCCATCCTCCACGATCTCTCTGGCCCCCCCGACGTC
>CALKMO010000238.1 GCA_937991785.1 uncultured bacterium
TCCCTGGCGGACGACCCGTCCTGCACCCGGAAGGTCCGCGGTCTGGCGAACCTGCCGCCCTTCTCGCCCGCCGCGACGCAAAGTTCCCTGTCTCCGAAATAGATCAGGTCGGGTCTGCCGTCGCCGTTCACGTCGGCGGCGACGAAGCTCGTGACGCCCTTCTCGGTCAGGAACGGTTCGCGCCTGAAGCGGAACGGATCGCACAGGCGGTTGGGATCATCCGGGTCGCGCTCGGCCTTCGCCGCCTCCTCGCGCATCTTATCGGGGGAATTTTGCAGGAGGATTTCGATGCGCGCTTTGCTGTTGTTCACCACCAGAAGGTCGGTCCTGCCGTCGCCATCCACGTCGGCCGCTCGGAGGCTGTGCGTCGCAAAATCCAACTTGTATATTTCCGGACCTGAAAGCTCTATGTCCGGCGGCTTGCGCCCGGCATCCTCCGCCGACCCGCGTTCTTCCGCCCGCGCGACGACGGCGGAAAAGATGGCGGCGAGCGCGAGAGCGCCTGCCGTCGCAGGGCCGGGAATCCTTCGGGCGACGGGGCGGGGGGCGGGCCGGCGCGACTCTCCAGCCGGCGATTCCTCCGGTCCCGACATTCGCCCGGATGCCCGTTCGTAATGGAGGCCACGTCCGGATGCCGCCGTTCCGGGGAAAAACGCCGCCGCGCCGTCCCCGATCCCGCCCGTAGTGTTCCTGGGCATATCCGTTTCCCCTTGCGGGCGCCTAGGCCACGTCGAGCATCCGCAGGATTCTCTCGGGCGGGGCGGGGGCAACAGCGCCCGACCTGAGCTTCCGGACGTGCTCCTCCGTCTTCGCCCTCGCCTCGACCGACCATGCGTCGTCCGGCCTGTCGGACAGCAGCAGGCATGGAGACTTCAGCAGGGCCTTCCACAGCCAGCCCATGAACGCGGCGGCGTCCATCAACTGGCACTCGGCCCTTCCGACCATTCCGACCTTCCCGATCCCCGCCGCGTTCCACTCCGTCTCGATCTTGGAGCCCTTCCTATAAAAATCGCGCGGCCCTGCGGGCGACTGCGTCACGCGCACCTCCAAGGTTCTGCCGCCGTCATCCACGAGCGCCACGCAGGTTGCCATGTAAGGCAGGCGCATCCAATCCTCCACGGTGTGGACGGCGGTTTGCGTGCGCATGTCGGTGCCCAGCCACAAGATCTTTCCGCCCCATTCGACCAGTTTTCCCCACGGACCCTTCCAATCGAACGTCGTGGCGCCTTCGCGCCATGAATGGCCCGCGCAGAATTCCGCCGCCCTCTTCCCTATTGCCGCCACCGAATGCGTCGGATGGTCGCTCCTGATACGGCCCGGCCACTTGAGGATGTAGTTCGTGAGGCTGCCAACGCGGCTGGGCGTCCTGTCCGGATGCCAGATCTCGCCGGTAGGGCCGTCGCTGCCTTGGGCGAAGGTCTTTGTAAACGTGGGCACGGCCAAAAGCCCGTCTGTCCCGACGGCGTCCAGCAGGGCTTCGACGACCCATTTCATGCCGAGGTCGGGAGCCTTGTTGAGGTCGTGCGCCCTGCCCACGGACGTGGCCCTGGAGTGCATCAGCACCGCGTCGCCTTCCCTTATCCCAAGCGCGCGCAGGTCGCGCGCCAAGTTCTCGCGCGAAAATACGCTCTCATACGGCGCCATGCGGCGTATCCTCCCTTGCCAGGACCGCTGCGGCCTAGGGTCCGGCTCGAGCGCAAGCGCGCAATCGGAGCCGAATCGCGGCGGCCTTTAGTCCGGCAGCAGGCCAACCGATAATCAGGCCGATTCTATCTTGCGGATGCGGATAAGCGTCCTGCGAGCGCGGTGGCCGCGGCGCTTGCCGAGCGAATTCGTCCGCACTCTGTGGATGAATATGACCTTATCCGCTAGGAAATGTTTCTCGATCACGCCGACGACCTTCGTGCCCGGCACGTAGGGCGAACCGATCCTGACCGAGCCTCCGTCGCCGACCATGACCACCTTGTCGAAGGACACATCCGCGCCGACTTCGCCGCGGATCCGATCCACCTCGACGGTCTCTCCCTCTTTGGCGCGGAACTGCCTCCCTCGATCTTCAACCACTGCGAACATATTCTTCCACCTCGCTCATTTTCTGGAGAGCTATCTCCCCGTTGCCCTTCGCGGCATTCACCCGTATTTGCCCCACCAGCAGGTTCGGGTCCGCCGCGATCTCCACCGTCACGCCGGTCCTCGATTCCAGTTCCGCGATGCTCGCGCGGAATTTGTTCTGCAGCATCTGCGTGCAAGAGGAACTGAGCCAAATCTGTATCTTCGAGACGCCCGGTATGCGGGACGCGATCTTTATTTCCCTCAGCGCCTCCAGCGCCACGCTCTCCTCGGACTTGACCATCCCCGACCCGCCGCAGTACGGGCACCTGTCGAACAGCGTCCTTTTCAGGCTGGGCCTGATACGCTGTCTGGTCATCTCGACCACCCCGAGCCTGGATATAGGCAGGACGGTAATGCGCGCCTTGTCCTTGGCCAGCGCCGCCTTCAGCTCCCGCTCAACCCTCCTGCGATGCTCGGGCGATTCCATGTCTATAAAGTCAATCATCACCAGCCCGCCCACGTCGCGCAAGCGCAATTGCCTCGCTATCTCGCGCGCCGCCTCAAGGTTGGTCTCGAGGATGGTCTGGTCCATGTCGCGCCGCTCGCGGAACCGTCCCGTGTTGACGTCTATCGCCACAAGCGCCTCGGTCTGCTCGACGATGATCGATCCGCCGCTCGGAAGGGTTACCTTGCGATTGAACAGCTTCTGGATCTGTTCCTCCACGCCGTAGTGATGGAAGAGCGGTTCCTCGCCGCGGTACAGGACGAGCCTAGAAGCCAGCGCAGGACTCGCGGCGACCAGGAAATCCCTTGCCTGTTCCATCGCTTCGGCCGTGTCCAGCACGATCTCCTCCACGTCGTCTGTCAATGCGTCCCTCATGACCCTGACAACGAGGTCCGATTCGGAGTAGACGAGCGCAGGCGCCTTGACCGACATCGCCTTCTTTTTTATGTTTTCCCAAAGCGTCAGCAGCGATTCGAGGTCGCGTCTGATCTCAATCTCGGATTCGGCCTGCGCCGCCGTTCGCAGTATAACGCCCATGTCCGGCGGCGGGTTCAGCCTTTCCATGAGGCGCTTCATCTCTTGGCGCTTCGCGTCGCTTTCGATCCTCTTGCTTATGCCCAGCCTGTGGACGGCCGGCATCAGTACCAGGTGCCTGCCGGGGATGCCGATATAAGTCGTAAGCGAAGGACCCTTCGTTCCGATTCCTTCCTTCGTAACCTGGACGAGGAGCTTCTGTCCTGCCTTCAGCATCTCCTGGATAAGCATCCGCCGATCGAGTCCCGGCTCGCCGTTTCTCCTTCGCGCGCGGCGGTCCACGCGGCTTTCTCCCCCGCCGCGAGGCGGCTGCGCTAGCGCCGCGGATGGATGCGGCGATAAGGCGGCGCCGTGCGCGGCGGTTGGCCCTTCCGAAAGCTTCGCGCCTTCGGAAGATGCGGAACCGCCGCCGGCCGAGGCGGGCGGCAATGAGGCTTCCCCGGATGCGAAAGGAATCGCCGTAGCCGCCGCGGAGACAGGAGGATGCGCGGCGACCGGTTGGGACATCCCGATTCCCCGCTGCTCGGGGCTCTCCGAGGCCGCGCCGGCGGCCGCAATCCCAGCGGCGCGTCCCCGCGCGGCCGTCCTCCGGCTGCGGCGCCGCCGGGGCGCATCCGATCCGCCGCCAATCCGTTCGCCGCCTGCTACAGGGGCGGGACCGGGGGCATCATCGCCGGGCGGTCCGACGGGGCCGCCAGCGGGTTCCATCGAGGCCGGCGGCACCGGCGGCGGTTCGGACGAGGCAACGCTTTGCGCGTCGGCCTTCCTCTTCGACCGTCTCCTCCGCCTCCGACGCTTGCCGCGAGCCGCTCCGTCGCGATCCGCAGCAAGCTGCCCCTCCTCGCTTTTCCCCTCCGAGGGCGGCGCAGCGTAGGACTGAACGGCGTCCCCGACAATCGCGCTGCCAGCGGCCGCCGCCCCGGATGCACCCTCCGCAGCTGCGGCGGAACCGCACGGCTCGCCGCTTTGTTCCGCGGACATCGTTCCAACCGGCTGCGCTTGGCCGGCAGCCGGTTCCGCACCTTCGCCGGCAGTCCCAAAGCCGCCGACCGAGGCGATCGTCCCGGCGCCGGTCCTCCGGGCGGGCTTTTTCATCAGCTCATAAAAGCCGCCGTCCGGAGGAAGTACGTCGGATGCGTGAAGGAAGCCGTTCCGGTCCGTCCCGAGATCCACGAAGGCGGCCTGCAGGCTCGGCTCTACGTTTACCACCCGCCCGACGTAGATGTTGCCGGCCATCCGCCGGCGGCTTCCGCGCTCAACGAATATGTCGCACAGAGCCCCGTTCTCTATTACCGCCACGCGCACTTCGCCGGGTTCCCGCGCGTTCACCAGCATAACCTTCTTAGACACGCGGATCGTCCTTTCTATCGGCCGGACAGGCGGGCGCGCCGACCGGCGCATCGCCGCGGCGCGGTCCATCCTTCAACCTGTCCGCGCCGATCGTCCATCCCGCCTCCGGACCGCTCTCCTCCATTTCCACGCAGAGCCTTACGATGTAAACTCCTGCCATCTCGCGGACATCCCTGCCGGCTATGCCGGCCAGAACATCGCCGGCCCTGACGAACGCCCCCGGGAGGGGACGCAGGCGCAGCAGTATCGTCGTTCCGTCCAGCCTCACTTCGGCCACCGCGGGCCGCGCATCCACGGCGCGCCGCCCCGCCCCGGCCGGCGCGCGCCGGAGCACCGGCACCTTACCGGCTTTCAGAAACGCTTCTACATCCTCCGGCAAGATTTTCCACCGCGCCGAACTGAAATCCATGGCGTAACGCAGCTCACGCGCCCTCCTGGGGCGCCGGCGGCACGGGATCGGCGAGATCCTAAGCACGGACAACCCCGGCGGCAGAGCCTTCCCCAACCTCGATGCTATTTCCTCCGGCGCCATCTCCCCAGCCAATTCCAACTCCGCCACGTCGTCCAGCGAGGCGGTCCCTGTCTCTATCGGCACCGGGAAAACGATGCGGGGGCGCGGGTTGAATCCCAGCGTGAAGCGGACCGGAATGCCAGCCCTGCGGAGGGCTCTATCGAAAGCTCTCGCGATGTCCAGATGCGAAAGAAACCGGATCTCCGGCCGTTTTTCAAACCGGATCTCGACCTTACCTTTTATCTCCGAAGACTCATCGGCGAACGGATTCGGCATCTGATCCGCCGTGTATAACCGCCGCGCCGGATGCAAATCCGGACGCGCGAGCCACGATTCGGGAGAAAGTAGACGCTCTGTCTTTAGCGGATCGGGGCTGCCGGCGTACCGCCAGCCCTGGCGGCTTCCGCCTCTTCGCCGTACGGCACGAAGGGAGCGGAGTATTCGCTGCGCACCCGTTCGAGCGCCTTCGCCAGATCCTCCCTCTTCTCGAAGTCTATGATGTTCGGCGTGATGAAGATCAGGAGATTGCTTGTCTGGATGCTCTTTGACTTGTGGCGGAAGAGACGGCCGAGTATCGGGATGTCGCCCAGGAACGGCACGCGGGTGTTCGTGTAACCCTCCGTCTCCTCACGCAGCCCCCCTATGACCACCGTCTCGCCGTTGCGCATGAGGACCTTCGTCACGACGATCCGCTGCATGGTCTGAGGCAGGTCCAGGTTTATCCCGTCCGGCCCTATGTATCGCATGAAACCCGGGGGCACGCCGGTCACCCCTCCGCCCACCGAGACGTCCAGCGTTTCGGTCTTGGGTATCAGCGTCATCAGTATGTTATTGTCCGGACCTGTAACGTGAGGGATTATCAGGAGCTGGACGCCCAGCTTGACCGGCGAGCCGCCCGCCTCCCGGAAGCCGGATACGTTTCCGCCGCCTTCCGTGTTGGCCACGAACGATTCGGCGTACCTGATCAGCCGCCCGACCTGTATCGTAGCCTCCTCGTTGTCCAGCGTTATCAGCTGCGGCGCCTGTATAAGCCGTCCGTTGCTCCTGTTGCGCACCATCTCGAAGAAGAAGTTGGTGTCGCCGAAGCCGAGAGTTCCCAGAGTGAGGCCTTCGTTGGCTGGCGTCTGATTGAACCCGCCCACCTTCCTCGCCAGCGTTATGTCGTTGAATATATTCTCCCTGACTCCCGAGACCGGGTTCGTCGTGGCTATCGGGACGCGCACGGCCATGATGTCCCCTATGACGCTCTTTGCCAGCCCATTACCTATATCGAACGGAAAGGCCGTGGAGAAACCGCTGAGGAAAGAGCCCTTGATCTGTATGCCGTTTGCCCACTTGACTCCGAGCGCCTCCTGATCCTGATCGCTCAGCTCCAACAGCTTCATCGCGATGTGTATCTGCTTCGGCGCGACATCGAGCTTGTCTATGATGATCTGCATGGCGTCGAGTTTCTTAGCGGTGTCGGTTACGACCAGCGCGTTGGCGCGCTTCTCGTAGGCTATAGTTCCGTTGGCCGACTTGACCTTGGATAGCACGTCCAGGAGCGACTGGCCGGCGTCCTCCGTAGCCTTGCTTCCGGCCTTCTGGACGAATTCGGACGTAAGCTGCGCCACGTAACGCGCGCCCTCGGGCTGAATGTAGCTCAAGCGGAATATGCGCGTTTCGAGCTGCGTCTGGAGCTTGTCGGGCGAGGTGATCCTGATAGTGTTGTGTTTCTCCGGGACGAGGACGAAATCGAGCGTCTTGACCACGATATCTAGCGCGTCGTTCCAGGGCACGTCCTCCAGGTGCATGGTAAGCGTCCCCTGGACCTCTGGCCCGATGACGATGTTCGCATTGGCCTGAGTTGATATCGTTGAGATGATGTCGCGAACGTCAGCGTAGGTAAACGTCATGCTGACGCGCTCGGGGCTGTCGAGCACCAATATCTTGTCCCGCAGGCGGCTGTCATCCACGATGAGCTTGTACTTCCGCGCGATAAGGTCCACGACGGCGCGCCAGTCCACGTCCTCGACCTTTAGGCTTATCTTGAGGAGCTCGTCCTTGGGCTTGAGCACCATAACGTTAACGCCGCTCACCTGCGAGATGTACTCGAGCACCTGCTTCAGCGGCTTGTCCACTATATCAAGGCTTATCCGGCCGGCCTCGGTCATCCGGCCCTCGGCGCCCGAGAGCGCCACCTTGGCGCCCTCGATCTGTATCACCTTTTCTTCCCGCTCGCCGGTCCCTCCTTCGCCGCACGAGGCGATCGGGAGGAAACATGTCGTTCCTGCGGCGAACGCCAGTGCGACGCATAAAAGCTCCCCATACAGGAATGAAGAAGACGCCTCGCGTCTGCAGTAGCAGTTAGGATTGAGTTTCTTGCCCAAGAGATTATCCTCCCCTCCTGTCCGCCGACCGGCATATCCCCATACGGCCAGGCGACGGCATCTCCTCCTTTTCCGGCGGCTGAACCCCCGGCCGACCGAACTTCCCAGCCACTCCGGGTCCTGGCGGGACCGCCGGTCTTTAACCTTTTCACCCCGTGTCCAGCCGGATTTCGGCCGCACGCCGGATGCCTGCGCGCGAATCGGGCCTGCCGCATCCCCCTCCATATGCAACTTGACCGCCGCTACGGATGCAATTTAACTTGATGCAATTTAACTTTGAAGCCCTTGTAGCGGCAGATGATCACCCCCGAGCGAATCTCCTCTATCTGAATATCGGATCCGGGTATTGTGCTCCCCTTGGTAAGAATATGGTTGTTTATCAGGACCTGCGGCTTCTTCTCCCTGGCGACGATACCCACGACTTGGAGGTCTTTTCCCTTGAAGTCTATCTCGGCCTCCCGGCGCAACCTCAGGCGATCAGCCGCCTTCCTCATGCGCAGCAGGTGGTCGCGGATTTCCGACACCACGCCCTCATCCTTGCCCTTTTCAAGAGCGCGCAGACCCTCGTCGCACGCCTTGATGGCGTTGACATACCCCCCGGTCGCTATCAGGACCTCCGCCTCACGTATCGCCGCCTGCGCCTTGAACGTGATCGCCGCCAGCTCCTCCTTCGTCAGTCCTTTTTCGACCTCAGGCGCGGACGGCGCCACGATCCCCGGCCCGACCGGAGCTTTCCCGGTCCCCGGCGAAGGTTTTTCCACGAAAGTCTCCTCGCGCGTGAAGACGAACGGATCGCGCCTATTCTTCTTTTCGTAAACGAACTTATCTCTCCTGGGCGCCTTTTCGACCTCGCCAGGCTGTTCGCCGCTTGCGGCAACCGTTCCGATCCACGCCGCCACCACGCCCACGCATATCGCTATCCCAATCGAGCGCCTCATGTTTCACTACCCCGTCCGCCGCTCCGTAATCCGACCCCTTTATTCGAAACGCGCCGCGCCGACGCCATCACTGCTGCAGATACCTGTAGGTGGCTACGTTGACGCGGATGTCGTGATTTGTTCCATGCGGCACCAAGCCGCCCTGCTTGGACGCTATCGCCAAATCCTCGAAAGCTATGAACCTGTCGAAATTTTCCTCCACGTGGTTTATGAACTTTACCAGGCTATGGAAGTTTGCTTCGATGCTGGCCCCCCAAAGTTCCTTAGCGTATGCAACTCCCATCGTCGGAGGTCCGCCGGAGACCTTGCGCACATCCTTCAACTGAACGGGGGCCTGCGCCGCCACCTCCGATATCCTGTCCATCAGAAGAGGTATCTCGGATTGGGGGGGCAGTTTCTTCAATATGTCAGCGTTTTCCGCTTCTACCCTTCTCTTGATTTCCTGTTTTGCCTGAAGCTGGCTGGCTTTCGCCCGCAGATCTTCCACCTCCTTCTGCACCGAGGCCAGTTCCTTCCTTAGATCGTTGTAATTTTTTACTGCCAAGTAGAGGAACGCTCCTACGGCAGCATTCACCACAAGTGCGACGGCGATCGTCACGATAAGCTTTGTGCGTTCGGACCACTCAATGGAGAAAACCATATCCCGACTCTCCCTCCCCAAGCGCCGCAGGTTCTAGCTCTTTGGCGGCGCCGTCTTTTGCTGTTCCAGCTGCGCCTTCTCGCTGTAGGGAATCGTTTCCAGCGTCATGTCCACCGCGAACTGTCTGGCATCCCTCTTCTGGCTCGGTTTGTCCTTTACCGCCGGCAGCGTGACTTCCGTCTTGGTTATGAAGTGGAGATAGGGCTCAACTGCCCTGACGCCCAGCACCGGGTCGTAATCCTGCTTCGGTTGCGAACCGGGTGGGGGAGCGAGCACGGCGGATGCCGCGTCGCGAGCCTTGAAGTTCTTCGTCAGATTGCGAATGAAATCCGTCACGTTCCTGCTGGCCTCGGCATCCGAGTCGCCGAGCGACATGCCCGACATCTTCAAGGTGTACTTCCGCACGTCGGCCGGGCCCATCGATCCCGACCCGCCCTGGCGCTGGATCGTCAGCGAGACCAGCCACAGGTTGTCAGGGACGGAATCGCACAACCTGTCCAGTATCCTTCCCCAACAGACCCGATCGCTTTCGAGGTCCCCTAGCGTCTTCCTAATATTGCCCAGGCGTTGTATTTCTTTGTCTATCGCATCGACCTTATCGGCCTCCATTTTCAGATCAGCCCGCTCCTTCTTCGCGATCTCTATGCTCTGCTTCTTGTCGGGGATCTTCGACACGTGGTAGCTGAGTAAAAACGCGACCTGGAGGCTCGCCACTAGCACCCCCGCCACGTAAGTCAGAAACCGCGGAAGTGGTGTCCGCTCCACCGGCCTTCGTTCTTCGGGCAGCAGGTTGATCAGTATCATATCACATTTTCCTCAGCCGACTGGCCAGCCCGACGGCCACAGCCATGTCAGAGTTGGCGCCGCCAAAGCCGGCGGGATTGAACCCGGCACCGGCGAGCTCCAATCCCTCCGTCGGGTCCCAGATCTTCGTCTGCAGATTGAATATCTGCTGAAACATGGAATCCATGCCGGGGAACAGCACTGTGCCGCCGGATATATAGACCTCCGCTACCTCCTGACCGAACTGGTTTTCGAAGTAATCGAACGAGAGCCTGATTTCGCTGCCTATGTCCTCTAAGACCGGGAGTATGGCGTCTTGCATGCTTTCCAGCGCGCCGCCGGGATCCTTCTTCATCCGGTCAACGTCCTTCGGGTCCTCGCCGAACCGCTTGGCCACCGCGTCCGTGATGTCGTTTCCGGCCACGTATATCTCGCGCGTGAAAAACGAAGAGTTGCCGCGCATTATATTTATGCTGGTCTTGCTCGCCCCTATGTCCACCAGCGCGCGGACCTGCTGATCGTCCGATCCCAACAGGGAATTCCTAAGTTCAAAGGCATTGCCCAGCGCGAACACGTCCACGTCAATGACCAGCGGCGTCAGCCCTACCGACTCGAGCAACGCCACATGTTCTTCGATCAGCGTCTTCTTGACGGCAACCAACAGCACTTTTACCTGCCCGGAGGCGGGGTCCGGGGCCTCGTCCATGCGCTGGCAATCCAGGATCACTTCGTCAACGTCGAACGGAATGTACTTGTCCGCCTCGTAGGTTACGGCCTGCTTCAGCTCTTCGTCCGGTATCGGCATCATCGGAACGTTGCGGATGATGACCGAGCGTCCGGAAACCGCAGTAACGGTCTTCTTGGATCGGATCCCGCTCTCTTTCAGGACCTGGGAGATAACATCGCGCGTCATCTCAGGGCTTTCTATCTCGGCCTTGCCGATCCCCGAGATCACGAGATCTTCCGGCCCTGCCTTGGTCAGTTCCACGGCCTTTACCGATGACGATCCGATATCCAGTCCCAATATGCTTTTCCGCCGGCCGAAGAGCACGGATCGCAATCCCCCATCACCAATAACTCACGCCCCTCGCGAAGGATCGGTCCCATTGCAGCGCGCGCCGAGGGCTTTGCTGCGCCGCATCCGTCCGACGAACTTTCCCTTCTCCCGTCCGTTACGTTATCCGCGCCCCTAAAGACACAAAGACTCAGGTCGCGTCTACTCCGGTCAATCTCCGCAGCGAAGCTTCAAAAAACAGACAACCCAGGCAAAGTTTTAATGTCCTTACCAGAATGAAATACATGCTTACCATACGCCTCAAGAGTGTCAAGTTTATTTTCCGGTCCACGAGCCGGTTGCGCTGTTTGCGGACGATAGGGAGATTTCCGCGGATTCGGGGAGGCTTTGCCTCAAAGCTTCATAGTGAGCGCACATCTCGAACTCGGCGTTTCCCTTGGTTTTTACCCCAAAAGTTTTTATAGAGCGCCAAACATTAAACGAGCCCTATCGTCTCGCTTTTTTCTTCCGCGTTTCCTCCGAACTGACGCCCCGCAAGCTTGCATCGCAACCGGCTCCCGGTCCACTGGGAAACTTGGAAAACCTTTTTTAGATTGCCTGCATCCGAACATCAAAAACTTTACACATTCACGGCCATGCGTCCAGTTGAATCCATTCGCATTTCAGCGAGATGGCAGCGTCCTTACGGTGCTGAGAGCGGCAAGATTATAGCAGTCAGCCAGGCCAGGCCGAACTCTCACGCTGGCCTTAGGTGGCCCCACATCCATTTATTTGCCGAAAGGCGCAAGAATTTTGCCGGATCGGCGTTACATCCCTCCGCGCCCCCCACTCAGCTTCCGTGGCGCACTCGATCGTTTCCCGCGGAGAATTGCGCCTGCGAAGCGCCTACATATAAGTGAACCACGCCGTCGCGCGGCAGTCGCGGTCCGCGATCAGGCGGACCCAGTGGGCGCTGTAACCGGCCGGAAATTCGTGGTGGAGGTACCCCCCGCCGTCCACGCTGAACTTCGTGTACGGGACCCACCTGCTGTCGTCTCCCAGGAAGTCCGCCTGCACCTCGAAATTCACCCGCTCGTTCGAATCGTTGACGAGGTGCAGCGTTTTATGCTCGTAGCCGGTCATAAGATAGGGATCTGACGGTTTCCCGGCTTTGACGTCGGCGTCTCGCCACGGACCTCCCCATCCCGACGGTTTCCCGAACGACCACAGATCGTCTGTCTTGCCGAACCACAGCCCCGATTGAGGCTCGCCGCACAGAGTATTCCGCGCTCCGATGGCGCTGGCATTGTCCGCGCCCAGCACCAGATAGCCCCGCCAGCTGCAGAAGTCTCCCAATACCCACAGGTGAGTGCTTATGGGCCGCACGCCCCATATGCGATTCCCGTAGGCCCATGGGCAGAGTTCGAAGAACGTCCCGTGACAATCCATCAGGTAGCGTTCGTGTTCCGTCTGCCTTATCCGCGGCCACTCGGTGCTCCAGCCATGGTCGAAACAATGGCTGGCCATCGGCAGGCGGTACGTCCGCCACATGCCGTCGCGGCTGGTGAAGACCTTCAATATCGCCGATGCCTTGTCCCAGCCCGTGGCGAACATCGTCTTTGAAAAATCGGCCAGCCCCGTAACCTCGTAGAATGGAGCCCTTTCCAGTATCTTCCACGCCTTCCCATTCCATTCGGCCAGCCGCCCAGCGCATTCCTGCCCTTCATAGTCGAGGTGTTCGTATGTATTGCTTGCCACCACCACTTTCCCGAACGCGCTGTAGCCGGCCTTGAAGTGCGGCCAGCGATCCTTCGGTATGGACAGTTCCGAACACAAGTCGAACAGCCGACGCGACTTGAGCGTCCTGACATCCAGCTCGAAGAACTCCCCCTCCATACCCAGCATATAGACTTTATTGGCGGGATCTTCCAGGTGGCGCATCGTCGAGCAGAGCCGCACGTCCACAAGTTCTTCTATTACGCGGACCTTACGTTCCGCATCTATTGCATATGGTCCTATGAATAGTTGGTTCGACTCATAGTGCGCCATTCGATTTGTGTAAGTTCCCACAAGGCTTTCGGGACGTTTGATCAGCTCAAGATCCGGGGTGATTTCGTAAAGACCGCACCCGACGCCGCTTTTGGCCTTGCTTGAGACATAAGCAACCACCCACAACCTATCCGCCCAGCCGAACAGCGCGCCGGGTGCGCATTCGGTGCGCGGCGGTCCCAGTTCGCAGCCTATATTAAGGTTGGATGCTATCCCGCCGATGAACTGCCTGCTTCCCGCTCCGGGCGCATATATCCCCGCGGATCCCGCCGATCGCGGTCCGGCTCTCTTCCCGCCTCCGATCCCCACCTTTCCCCTCCCCGTTGTCCCTCGACCCGCCATCGCCGCCTCCCCTCCTTGCCTCAGGAAAGATAGTACGCCAGCGCCGTCCAGATGTCGCGCCCGAACGCCCTGGCGCTCTCGCGGTTTACCTCGACTCCCGATGCGCTGGCGTAAGGCAACTCAATGCTCGTGGCCAGCTTCATTCCGGGCAGCGCGGATGCCCACCTGGAAAAGCTGGTCCCCCCCCTTGTAATTCGCATGGGAATTCCATGCCTTGCCGAACGGGAGGTCCCC